>NZ_JAGPXQ010000020.1:0-112511 GCF_018070435.1 Micromonospora sp. C51
CGACCAACCGCCCCGGCTCCCACCTCCCGCCCCGCCCCGACCCTCGCCGTCCCGCCCACCCACCCGCCCCCCCCTCCGTTGATCATGCGGTTAGCGGCAGTTCAAGCGATCAACTGTGCCGCCAACCTCATGATCAACCAAGGCGGGGCAGGCCAGGCCAGGCCGGGCCGGGCCGGGGGGAGTGCGGGGAGGGGGTCAGTAGGCGCGGGCGAGGATGGTGAGGAGGTCGGGCTCGTCCTCGGTGTCGGGGACGGTGCCGTCGGCACGGACCAGGCAGCGGACGGTGACGCCCTGGGCGTTGGCTTTCGCCTCGCCGTCGACGCCGACTGCCGACCACGGGACGCGGGCCCAACCGGTGGTTGCCGCCTCCAGCGCCTCGTCCAGCGTCGCCACGTCGACAGTGCGCGACTCACGGAAGGCAAGCGCCTGGTCGTGCAGCGCCCGCTGGTCGGCGTCGAGGGCGGCGAGCACCGCACCGACCACGTCCGCCACCGGCGTGGGTGCCTTCGAGCCGTCGGTACGGCGAACCACCACCGCGTTGCCGGCGGCCAGGTCGCGGGGACCGACCTCGACGCGTACCGGATAGCCGCGCAGCTCGGCATCGACGGCCCGGCGGCCGAACGGGGTGTCGGTGCGGTCGTCGAGCGCGACCCGGACACCGGCGTCCCGCAGCGCGTCGCGCAGCTTGGCCGCCGCCTCGGTGACTCCGTCACCGTCCTTGACCACCATGACGTACGCCTGGGTCGGCGCCAGCCGCGGCGGCACCCGCAGCCCGTTGTCGTCGCCGTGGCACATGATCAGGCCGCCGAGCATTCGGGTCGAGGTGCCCCAGGAGGTCGTCCAGGCGTGCTCCCGGCCACCTTCGGCCGAGGAGTAGCTGATGTCGAAGGCCTTGGCGAAGTTCTGACCCAGCTCGTGACTGGTGCCGAGTTGGAGCGCCTTGCCGTCGCCCATCATGCCTTCGCAGGTGTAGGTGGCGGTTGCTCCGGCGAAACGCTCGCGGGCGGTCTTGAGCCCGACCACCACCGGGATGCCGAGCACGCTCACCATCAGATCCTCGTACGCCTCATGCAGGATCTTGCGGGCGTAGGCGCGCGCGTCCTCCCGGGTGGCGTGCGCGGTGTGCCCCTCCTGCCAGAGGAACTCGCTGGTCCGCAGGAACACCCGGGGGCGCAGCTCCCAGCGGACCACGTTGGCCCACTGGTTGAGCAGCAGCGGCAGGTCGCGGTAGGAGTCGATCCACTTGGCCATGAACTCGCCGATGACCGTCTCGCTGGTGGGTCGCACCACGACCGGTTCGGCGAGCTGCTTGCCACCACCGTGGGTGACCACGGCCAGCTCCGGCGAGAAGCCCTCGACGTGCTCGGCCTCGCGCTTGAGGTAGCTCTCTGGGATGAACAGCGGGAAGTAGGCGTTCTCCGCGCCGGCCGCCTTGATCCGGTCGTCCATCTCGGCCTGCATCCGCTCCCAGATGGCATAGCCGGCCGGTCGGATCACCATGGTCCCTCGCACCGGCCCGTTGTCGGCCAGCTTCGCCTTGGCAATCAGATCCTGGTACCAGCGAGGAAAGTCCTCTGCCCGGGGAGTAAGCACGCGCGCCATGACCGCACATCCTATGCGCCCACCCATCCCCGTATCTTCTCCCCCGCCTCACCGCCGCGGTGATCAAGAAGTTTGCGTCGCCCGAGGGCTCGGATTCCGACGCAAACCTCTTGATCAACCGCGCAGGGTGGGTGGGGTGGGTGGGGTTTAGGGGAGGGGGTGGCCGCGGAGGATCAGGCGGGTGGGGGTGCGGAGGGCGGTCAGGTCGGCCCGGGGGTCCCGGGGGTAGACGGCGAGGTCGGCCAGGCCGCCTTCGACGAGGCCGGGAAGGCCGAGCCAGGCGCGGGCCCCCCAGGAGGCGGCGGCGAGCACGTCCAGGGCGGACATGCCGGCCTGCTCGTGCAGCAGGAGCATCTCCTCGACGGCGAGGCCGTGGTCGATGCCGCCACCGGCGTCGGTGCCGACGTAGATCGGCACACCCGCCTCGTACGCGGACCGCACCACCTGCGGGAAGCGGTCGCGCAGGGCGAGCATGTGCTCGGCGTACCCGGGGAACTTCGCCCGGGCCTGGTCGGCGATGTGGCCGAAGGTGCGAATGTTGATCATCGTGGGGATCAGCGCGGTGCCCTGCCGGGCCATCAGGTCGATCAGGTCGAGGCTGAGCCCGGTGCCGTGCTCGACCGAGTCCACCCCCGCCCGCACCATGATCTCCACCGCCGACTCGCTGAAGGTGTGCACGGCGGCGCGTACCCCGGCGGCGTGCGCGGCGGCCACGGCGGCGGTCATCGTGTCGGCGTCCCAGGCCGGCGCGAGGTCACCGACGCCCCGGTCGATCCAGTCGCCGACCAGCTTCACCCAGCCGTTGCCGGCGGCTGCCTGCTCCGCCACCGTCGCGGCCACCTCGGCGGCACCGACCTCCACACCGATGTCGCGCAGGTACCGCTTGGGCGGCGCCACGTGCCGGCCGGCCCGGACCAGCCGGGGCAGGTCGGGTTCGTCGTCCAGTTCCGGGTACGGGAAGGGCGATCCCGCGTCCCGGAGGGCGAGGACGCCGGCGTCCCGGTCGATCCGCGCCAACCCGCGCGCCTGATCCAGCGAGGTGATCGGTGCCCCGCCCCGGGCGATGCCGATGTGGCAGTGCGCGTCCACCAGACCGGGCAGGATGAAGCCGCCGTCGGCGACCGTCTCCGCACCCGGCACCCGTTCGAAGGTGACCCGGTCGCCGACCAGCCACAGGTCGCGTACCTCGTCGTCGGGCAGGAGCACACCGCGCACATGCAGAGCCATGCGCACAGTCCTACCCGATCACTCCCCGTCGCGTGCCAGAAGCCCCGCCCGCCGCGCGGTCAACGCGGGCAGGTCGACGGACACCTTCCACGGTCGCTCGGTGACGAAAAGATCCTCGGTGTGGGCGGCGACCTCGTAGTCACCGGACGGACTCAGGGTGTATTCCGTAAGCGTCATCTTCTCGTGCAGCGGATCGACGACCCAGTACGACCGGACCCCGGCGTGGGCGTAGACCTTGGCCTTGTCGTACAGGTCACGGAAGGTCGACATAGGCGAGAAGACCTCGACGGCGAGCAGCGCGTCCTCGACCGGGACGGGCGAGCGGTTGGCGTGCTCGCGGCGGATGGCGACCACGTCGGGTCGAGGTTCGTTGCACCTGTCGATCCGCATCGACAGGTCGATGCTGACCAGGTAGTCGGGCGGGCAGTTGCCTTCGAGCGCGAGCAGCAGCTCGACGCAGAGGTCCTGATGCAGGGCGGTCGGCGACGGCACGATCAACCGTCCGTTGACCAGTTCGTACGGAAGGTCCTCCGGCAGCTCGCCGAGGTCGTCGACCGTCCACTCCGAGCGCTCGGGTGGGATGGGCAGCATGGGGGCCACGGTCATGACTCCTCCTTCCAGGGGGCGGCATCACCCTAAGCGCCGACAACACCACCCGCCGTCACCGACACGCTCAGCGGGGCGGCTTGCCGTCCTTGCCGAACTTGTTGAAGTCGATCTTCGGCAGCTTGAAGCCGGGCGGCAGGCCCTGACCGGCGGCCAGGTCGTCGGGGTTCATCCCCGGGGGCAGCTGCGGCATCCCGCCCGGGAAGCCACCCTGCACTCCTCTGGTGCCGGCGCCGCTGCGTGGCCGGTTGCCGCCCTTGGTGCCCTTGCGCTTGTTCTTCGGCGACTTGGTCGCCTTGCGCCGCCCGGCCCCGGGCAGGCCCATCATGCCGCCCATCTGCTTCATCATCTTCTGCGCGTCGGTGAAGCGGTTGAGCAGCTGGTTGACGTCCATCACGGTCACACCGGAGCCGTTGGCGATCCGGGCCCGCCGGGAGCCGTTGATGATCTTCGGGTTGGTGCGCTCGGCCGGGGTCATCGACCGGATGATCGCGGTGATCCGGTCGAAGTGCTTGTCGTCCAGCTCGGCGAGCTGGTCCTTGACCTGGCCCATGCCCGGCATCATGGCCAGCACGTTGGCGATCGGCCCCATCCGGCGTACCGCGATGAGCTGGTCGAGGAAGTCCTCCAGGGTGAACTGCTCGCCGCCCATCAGCTTGGCGGTCATCTTCTCCTTCTGATCGGTGTCGAAGGCCGCCTCGGCCTGCTCGATCAGAGTGAGGACGTCGCCCATGCCGAGAATCCGGCTGGCCATCCGGTCGGGGTGGAAGACGTCGAAGTCCTCCAGTTTTTCGCCGGTGGAGGCGAACAGGATCGGCTGCCCGGTCACCTCACGGACCGACAGCGCGGCACCACCACGGGCGTCGCCGTCGAGCTTGGAAAGGACCACGCCGGTGATGCCGACGCCGTCACGGAACGCCTCGGCCGTCCGCACCGCGTCCTGACCGACCATCGCGTCGATGACGAAGACGACCTCGTCGGGGTCGACCGCGTCGCGGATGTCGGCGGCCTGCTGCATCATCTCCGCGTCGATGCCGAGCCGTCCGGCGGTGTCGACGATGACGACGTCCCGGGCGGCCCGTCGGGCGTGCTCGATGGAGGCCTTCGCGACCTGCACCGGGTCACCGACGCCGTTGCCGGGCTCCGGGGCGTACACCTCGACACCGGCGCGGCCACCGAGCACCTGGAGCTGCCCGACGGCGTTGGGACGTTGCAGGTCGGCGGCGACCAGCAGGGGCTGGTGGCCCTGGGCCTTGAGCCAGCGGGCCAGCTTGCCGGCGAGCGTGGTCTTACCGGAGCCCTGGAGACCGGCGAGCATGATCACGGTGGGCGGCTGCTTGGCGAACTGGAGCCGTCGCCCCTCGCCGCCCAGCACGGCGATCAGTTCCTCGTTGACGATCTTGATGATCTGCTGGGCCGGGTTGAGCGCCTGCGAGACCTCGGCGCTGCGCGCCCGCTCCTTGACGTTCGCGATGAAGCCCTTGACCACCGGCAGCGCGACGTCCGCCTCCAGCAGCGCGAGGCGGATCTCGCGCGCGGTGGCGTCGATGTCGGCGTCGGTGAGACGTCCCTTGCCGCGGAGCTTGGTGAAGATCCCGGAGAGGCGGTCACTCAAGGTGTCAAACACGCGAACATCCCGTTTGTCAGTGTTCCGATGAGCACGAACGAGGCCGGGTGAGCTGTCCGACCACCGCTAGGGTAGCCCGCCACCCACACCCCCGCTCCCGCCCGCCCAGCCCCCAGGAGAGCCCGGGCGCCACGATCTGTGGCAGCTGCGGTATCCGACACGCCGGCCAGTTGACACCCTTACTGCCACAGATCCGGCGCCGGAGTCAGGGCGGGCGGCTACACGGCGGCGAGGACGGCGGCCTCCAGGCGGGCCCGTTCCTCCTCCGGAGGCCAGCCACCGACCAGGTAGAAGGCGTCGACCACGTCGCCACCGAGGGTGGCGATCCGGGCCGCCCGGACCTGAGCGCCGGCCGCGTCGAGCGCACTGGTCACCCGGTAGAGCAGGCCGGCAGCGTCGGCGGCACGCAGTTCCAGCAGTACCGCGTCGGTGGCGGCGTCCCGGTGCCAGACCACCCGCGGTTGGGCCCCGGCCCCCCGTGCGGCCAGGGCCCGACCGCGTAGCCGCTGGGTCACCGACACGTCACCGCGCACCGCGCGGCGCAGGTCGGCGCTCAGCGCCACCGGATCCGGAGCCAGTCCGTAGCGCGGCTGCACCCGGCACTGCACCAGGGCCCGCCCGTCCACCGTCGAGGCGTCGGCGGCGAGCACTTCCAGCCGGTGCAGGGCCAGGCAACCGGCCACCGTCGCGAGCAGGCCCCGACGATCGGCCGCGGCCACCGCCACCCGGTCCCCGGTCAGGTGTACGACCGGCAGTGGCCCGGCCACCAGCGCCGGGTCCGGTGCCGGCGGGGCGGGTACGTCGCCCGTGTCGAGGGTGGTGCGGACCCGGGCGACCAGCTCGGCGACCAGCCGGCCCTTCCAGTCCGACCAGGCGGCCGGGCCGGTGGCGGCAGCGTCGGCGCGCACCAGCGCGTACAGCAGGTCGAGGGTGGTGACGTCGCCGACCGACTCGGCCACCCGGGCGATGGTGACCGGGTCGGACAGATCCCGCCGGGTGGCCACCTCGGGCAGCACCAGGTGCAACCGGACCAGCGTGCCGATCAGCGTCGCCTCGGTGGCCGGCAGGCCGATCCGGGTCGCGATCCCCTCGGCGATCGGCGCGCCCACCACGCTGTGGTCACCGGGGAGCCCCTTGCCGACGTCGTGCAGGAGCGCACCGAGCAGGAGCAGGTCGGGGCGATCCACGTCGCGGGTGTGCCGGCTGGCTTCGGCGGCCGTCTGCACCAGGTGCCGGTCCAGGGTGAACCGGTGCACCGGGTTGTGCTGGGGCAGGCTGCGCAGCCGGGTCCACTCCGGCAACCATCCGTCGATCAGCCCGTACCGGTCGCAGGTCTCCCAGGCCGGG
This sequence comes from Micromonospora sp. C51, assembly GCF_018070435.1. Taxonomy (NCBI): domain Bacteria; kingdom Bacillati; phylum Actinomycetota; class Actinomycetes; order Micromonosporales; family Micromonosporaceae; genus Micromonospora; species Micromonospora sp. C51. Next base: position 6,410 of record NZ_JAGPXQ010000020.1, read on the forward strand.
ATCATGCCGGCCCCGGCACCGAGCAGCGTGGTCAGGGCGGCGCGGGCCTCGGCCGGCCAGGGCGTCGGCAGCGGCGGGCAGTACGCGGCCAGCCACTCACAGGTGGCCCGGGCGATCGGCAGTCCGGTGGTCGCCGCGGCGGCGGCCACCCGCAGCGACAGGCTGGCGTCGGGGCGGGCGCCGATGGCGGTGCGGGCCAGCACCAGTTCGCCGTCGTGCTCGACCACGTCCCGGGCGACCGGGCGGCGCAGCGGCCTCCCGTCGGCGCCCCGACGGCGACCGGACCGCAACCGGTCGGCGGCGCGGAAGGCGTCGTCCAGGGCGTGACTGATGGTCCGGGCGTCACCGGCGACCCGACGCAGCAGGGTGTCGCCGTCGCCGTCCTCGGGACGCGGCGCAGGGCCGGACCGCTGGTCCGGTGACGTGCCGGCCGGCTGCGGCGGCACTCCGCCCGGCGGAACGCCCTCGGCTACGCCGGATGGTGTCCGACGCAGACCGAGCAGGGCGGCCACCCCGGCGCGCTCCTGGGCGAGCAGCCGGTCGACGCGCCGGCCGACCTGCTGGTGCAACGCGTCTCGGGTGTCCAGCAGCCGCAGGTGTGCGGCGTGCACGGCGGGTCGTAGCGCGTCGGTGATCCCGGCGGTGGCGATGGCCCGCAGGATGCCGACGTCACGCAGCCCGCCAGCCGCCTCCTTCAGGTCGCCCTCCAGCAGGTGGGCCAGTTCGCCGTGGGCCTGCCAGCGGGCGGCGGTGCTCTCCCGCAGGGGCGCGAGTTGGCGGACCGCGGTGCGCCGCCAGTGGTCGGTCGCGCTGCTCACCAGCGTGTCGGCGAGGTCCGGATCACCGGCGACGAGCCGGGCGTCGAGCAGCCCGAGGGCCACCTTGACGTCGTCCTGGGCGACCGACAGCGCCTCGGCGACGGTCCGGACCGAGTGGTCCAGCCGCAGCCCGGCGTCCCAGATCGGATACCAGAGGGCGGCGGCCAGTTCGTCGATGCCGGGCACCCCGGCGTGCACCAGCACCAGGTCGAGGTCGCCGTAGGGAGCGCACTGCCGACGGCCCAGCCCGCCCACCGCGAGCAGCGCGACGCCCGGCCGGTCCGGCAGCAGCCGGGCCAGCCAGGCGTCGTACGCGTCGGCCCGGGCCCGACGCGCCGTCGCGCCGACCCCGGCCGGTACGCCGACGACCTCGTTGACCAGGAGGTCAGCGCTACCGGGGGGTTCCGAGGCTGTCCTACTGGTCAACGAGGTCATCGATCATCGCCCTACAGTGCGTCCAGGCCGCGCTCGCCGGTGCGGACCCGGACGACCTCCTCGACGGCGGTCACCCAGACCTTGCCGTCACCGATCTTGCCCGTCCGGGCGGCCGACACGACGGCGTCGACGATCTTCTCGACGTCGATCTCGTCGGTGAGCACCTCCACCCGGATCTTGGGCAGGAACTCGACGGTGTACTCGGCGCCCCGGTAGACCTCGGTGTGGCCCTTCTGCCGCCCGTAGCCCTGGACCTCGCTCACCGTCAGACCGGCCACGCCCAGCGTGTGCAGGGCCTCCTTGACGGCGTCCAACTGGTGCGGCTTGATGACCGCGGTCACCAGCTTCATGTCCAACCCCTCCATTCCCGAAACGTTAGCCGGCGACCTTTTCGCTTACCGGTTCGGTGGGCTCGGTCTTCGACGACGACGCCGAGGTGCCGATGCCCGCGGCGGCGAACGCGCCACCGCCACCACCCGTGGAGCTGAACTCGTACGCGCTCTCCGCGTGCTCGGCGTTGTCGATGCCGTCGACCTCGGCGTCAGCGCTGGCGCGGAAGCCGATGGTCTTGTCGATCACGAAGCCGATGAGGTACGCGACCACGAACGAGTACGCCAGCACGGCGACCGAACCGAGGGCCTGCTTGCCCAGCAGCGTGACACCACCGCCGTAGAGCAGACCGTCGTTGCCCTCACCGGCCAGCACCTCCATCGCCAGGAAGCCGATGAGCAGCGAACCGATGATGCCGCCGACCATGTGCACGGCGACCACGTCGAGCGAGTCGTCGTACTTGAGGCGGTACTTGAGGCCGACGGCCAGCGCGCAGACGACACCGGCGATGACACCGAGCGCGATGGCGCCGAGCGGCTCCAGGAAGGCACAGGCCGGGGTGATGGCGACCAGGCCGGCGATGGCGCCGGACGCCGCACCGAGGGTGGTCGGCTTGCCGTCGCGGAGCTTCTCCACCACCAGCCAGCCGAGCACCGCGGCGGCGGTGGCGACCTGAGTGTTGATGAAGGCGATCGCGGCGGTGCCGTTGGCGGCCAGCGCCGACCCGGCGTTGAAGCCGAACCAGCCGAACCACAGCAGGCCGGCACCGAGCAGCACCATCGGCAGGTTGTGCGGCTTGAAACTGTCCTTCGGCCAGCCGACCCGGCGGCCGAGCACCAGCGCCAGGGCGAGAGCCGCGGCACCGGCGTTGATGTGCACCGCGGTGCCACCGGCGAAGTCGAGCACACCCAGCTCGAAGATCCAGCCACCGCCCCACACCCAGTGCGCCACCGGGAAGTAGACCAGGGTGGCCCACAGGCCGGCGAAGAGCAGCCACGGGCCGAAGCGGGCCCGGTCGGCGATCGCGCCACTGATCAGCGCGACGGTGATAACGGCGAACATCAACTGGAAACCGGCGAACAGCAGGTCGGGGATGCCACCCTCGGTCCCGCTCTCCAGCATGCCGCGCAGACCGGCTGCGGAAAGATCACCAGTGATCCCGCCGACGTCCTCACCGAACGCGATGCTGTAGCCGTAGAACACCCACAACAGGCTGACCAGGCCGATCGCTCCGAAGCTCATCATCATCATGTTGAGCACGGACTTGGACCGGGTCATGCCCCCGTAGAACAGCGCCAGGCCGGGCGTCATGAGCAACACCAGCGCGGCTGAAGTCAAAATCCAGGCGGTGGCACCAGAATCTAGCTCCGGCACGCTGCCTCCTCTCGGGTTGTTTTCTCCCTCCCTCCCGGCACCGCGCAGCATCGCCCGTACGCCGGTTGCGCGGAAGCCTGGTAGTCCGCTGTTTCGCCAAGGGTCCCCGGCTGGTTTCCGAACCGTGACGGCTTGTTTCGGACGTGTGAAGAAAGACGCACACGTCAGCGCTTCGACGGGGGTGGATCGGCCATTTGGTGCCGGTCTATCCCCCCGACGGCCCACAGACCGTCGGAAAGCCTCGTCGGCGGAGGACCCGGCCGTCGCTCAGCGCAGGGCGTGCTCGAGGGCGTGCCGCTCGTAGTCGAGCAACCGCAGATCCCGCATCGGCCGGCGCAGGTGGCCCTTGTGCACGATCCGGACGAACGCCGGCTCCCCCGCCGCGGCCATCCGCCGGATGCCCTCGACGTGGTCGACGATCCGCTTGCGGATGGTCCGGATCAGCCGGTGCCGGTCGCGCGGAATCAGCCCGTACGCGTCGGCGAAGAGCCGCAACCGACGGGGCCGGTCGGGGCGCTTCCAGCCGAGGGTGATGGAGTCCCGGTCGGAGAAGATCGGCACCCAGGTCCACGCGGCGTACGCCACGTCGTAGATCCGGGCACCGGGCGAGGCGAGATCGAAGTCGATCAGCCCGAGGGTGCCGTCCGGCCGCCAGATCACGTTGTGCGGTGCCGCGTCGTGGTGGCAGATGACCTCGGTGTCCGGCGGCGGTGGGCCGAACGAGCGCCACACCGCCTGCGGCGGCGGCACGAAACCGTACTGGGCGTCGTGGAACATCCGCAGCATGGTGGCGACGGTGACCAGTGCCTCGTCGGTGACCCAGTGCGGGGCCAGCGGGTACTCCCCGCACTCCCCCTCCAGGTACGACAGCACCTCCCGGTTGCGCTCGTCCATGCCGAGGGCACGGGGGGCACCGGTGAACCCGACGTACTCCAGGTGACGCAGCAGGGCGTGCACCGACGGGGTCCACGGCCCGGCGTTACGCCGCACCGTGTCGCCGACCCGCACCACGGTGCTCACGTTCCCGCCGTGCAGCGGGATCTCCTGCGAGGTCACGTACGGTCTCCCGAGGCGCTGCGACGGGTGGCTCGGGTCGCGCCAGCCCGCGTACGCGCGATCGTCTCTGGTCACCCGAGGTTACGCGGTCTGACCGGAGGACTCGGTACCCAGCAACGCGTCGACGAACTGCGCCGGGTCGAAGGGCGCCAGGTCGTCCGGGCCCTCGCCGAGGCCGACCAGCTTCACCGGGATGCCGAGCTTGCGCTGCACGGCGATGACGATGCCGCCCTTGGCGGTGCCGTCGAGCTTGGTCAGCACCACCCCGGTGACGTTTACCACCTCGGTGAAGACGCGCGCCTGCTCCAGCCCGTTCTGGCCGGTGGTGGCGTCGAGCACCAGCAGTGTCTCGTCGATCGGGCCGTGCTTCTCCACCACCCGCTTGACCTTGCCCAGCTCGTCCATCAGGCCGATCTTGTTCTGCAACCGGCCGGCGGTGTCGACGAGGACCGTGTCCACGCCGGTCTCGATGCCGCGCTTGACCGCGTCGAAGGCGACGCTGGCCGGGTCGGCGCCTTCGGGGCCCCGGACGGTCTCGGCCCCGACCCGCCCGGCCCAGGTCTGCAACTGGTCGGCGGCGGCGGCCCGGAAGGTGTCGGCGGCGCCGAGCAGCACGCTGCGGCCGTCGGCGATGAGCACCCGGGCGATCTTGCCGCAGGTGGTGGTCTTGCCCGCGCCGTTGACCCCGACCACGAGCAGCACCGCCGGCACACCCTCCTTCGGAGCGGTGTGCAGCGACCGGTCCAGCCCCGGGTCGAGCGCGTTGACCAGCTCGGCGGCGAGCAGGGACCGCAGCTCAGCCACCGACCGGGTACCCAGCACCCGGGTGCGCTCCCGCAGCCGGTCGACGATCTCCCGGGTGGCGTCTACGCCCACGTCGGCGGTGATCAGGCTGTCCTCGATCTCCTCCCAGACGTCCTCGTCGAGCCGGTCCCGGCTGAGCAGGCCGAGCAGGCCCTTGCCGAACACGTTCTGCGATCGCGACAGCCGGGAGCGCAGCCGCACCAGCCGGCCAGCGGTCGGCTCGGGCACCTCGACGGTCGGTGCCGGTGCCTCGACCGGCGGCTCGACCAGGACACCGGTGGACAGATCGGCCTCCGGTGCCTGCACCGGCGGGCCGGCGAGGTCCTCCTCCGCCCGGGTGTCGACCTCCGTACGCGGCAACGGCGGCTGCGGCCGTCGACGCAGCCGCGGCACGACCAGCCCGATGCCGCCGAGGATCAGCAGACCGAGCAGGGCGAGAGCGATGAGGAGGTAATCCGTCATGCCGGAATCCTGTCAGATGCCGGCGATCACGTCTCAGCCACCGCTCCCGCCGGGCGCGGCGGTTCCCCGCCGCCCGACCGCTCCCGGCGTCCGCCCAGGAAGCGGCGGTAGTCTCGGCCACAGTTGGCAGTGGTGCGCCGCCGGCCGGGTAGTAAAGGATGAAGTTCTCTCGTCTGGAGGTCCCGTATGCCCGCCGAGCTGCTCATCGGCCCCCTGCTGCGCCGGGTCGTCGGCACTCGGGCCACGGTCTGGGTGGAGACCACGGCACCGACGGTGGTCACCGTCCGCACGGCCGGCGGCGCGACCGGCACCGCCCCCACCTTCAGCGCGTACGACCACCACTACGCCCTGGTGGTGGTCGACGGGCTCAACCCGGACAGCACGACCCCGTACGAGGTGCTGATCGACGACGAGGTGGTCTGGCCGCAGCCGGACAGTCGTTTCCCGCCCAGCGTCATCCGCACCCGGGCCAGCGACGACCGGGACCAGCCGGTCCGGCTGCTCTTCGGTTCCTGTCGGGAGACCACCCAGCACGCGACCACCCGCAAGTTGCCACCGGACGCGCTCGACGCGTACGCCCGGCGGGTGATGGCCGACCCGGACCCGGCGGCCCTGCCCGACCTGCTGCTGCTGCTCGGCGACCAGGTCTACGCCGACGAGACCTCGCCGACGGTGAAGCGTCTGCTGCGCCGCCGTCGGCGGCGCCCGGAGGGTGCCCCGAAAGACCAGGTGGTCAGCTTCGACGAGTACACCAAGCTCTACCTGGAGTCGTGGCGCGATCCGGAGATCCGCTGGCTCCTCTCCACCCTGCCGAGCGTGATGATCTTCGACGACCACGAGATCATCGACGACTGGAACACCTCGGCCTCCTGGCGCGCCGAGATGCGCGAACAGCCATGGTGGGCCGAGCGGATCGCCAGTGGGTTGGCCTCCTACTGGGTGTACCAGCACCTGGGCAACCTCTCACCGGACGAGATCGCCGCGGACCCGGTCTTCGCCAAGGTGAGCGCGGCGGAGGACGCCACCGGGGTGCTGCGCGAGTTCGGCGCGCGGGTCGACACCGAGGCCGACCTGGCCCACGACACCGAGCGCTGGCGGGCGGTGCAGTACCAGTGGAGCTACGCGCTCGACCTGGGGCGCACCCGGCTGGTGATGCTCGACAACCGGTGCAGCCGGGTGTTGCAGCCCGGTCGGCGGGCGATGCTGCCGCCCGGGGAGTGGTCGTGGTTCCTCGACCGCGCCCACGGTGGCTACGACCACCTCGTGGTCGGCTCCTCGCTGCCCTGGCTGCTGCCGCCCGGCATCCATCACGTCGAGACGTGGAACGAGAGGCTGGCGGACTCGCCCCGGCCGTGGGTCGCCGGCCTGGGCGAACGGCTGCGCCGCGCGCTGGATCTGGAGCACTGGGCCGCGTTCCGCCGCTCGTTCGACGCGCTGGCGGAGCTGTTCGCCCGCATCGGCGCCGGTGCGCCCGGTACACCCGACGACCGCAAGGGCGCCGGGCCGGCGTACCCGCCACCGGCGTCGATCAGCGTGCTCTCCGGCGACGTGCACCACTCGTACGTGGCGCGGGTCAGGTTCGCCGACCCTGGTGTGCACACACCGGTGCACCAGCTCACCTGCTCGCCGATCCACAACCAGGTGCCGGCCGGAATGCGCCCGCTGATGCGGCTCGGGTGGGCGCGGGGCCCGGCCGGGGCGGCCCGTGCCCTGGCCCGCACGGCCGGGGTTCGCCGCTCTCTGATCAAGTGGCGCAAGCTGGCCGGGCCCTACTTCGGCAACGCGGTGGCGACACTCACCCACGCCGGACGCGGGGCCGAGGTGGTCATCGAGGGCACCACCGGTGACGGTCACCTGCGGCAGGTCGCCCGGCACCGGCTCGCCGACGGCCGCTGAAAAGCTGTCGTCGGTTGTCAGACATCCGGGCCAGAATGCCCGGATGACATGGACAGCACCGGCGGTCGACCGGACCCCCGAGCCCTACGTCGGCGACGAGCGCACCATGCTGGAGGGCTGGCTGGATTATCACCGGCAGACCCTGCTGCTCAAGTGCGCGGGCCTCACCGCCGAGCAGCTACGCACCGCGAGCGTGGAGCCCTCCGGCCTCACCCTGCTCGGGCTGGTCCGGCACCTGGCCGAGGTGGAGGCCTGGTGGTTCCGGGAGAACTTCGCCGGCAAGCCTGTCGACTACCCGTACTACACGGAAGACGATCCGGACGCCGACCACGACGTCAGCACCGCCGACGCCGAGGCGGACTTCGCCACCTACCACCGACAGGTGGCGCTGGCCCGCGCCGCCGTCGTCGGTCGGTCGCTCGACGAGACGTTCACCGAGGTGGGCCCGAAAGGACGCACGTTCAACCTGCGCTGGGTCTACGTCCACATGATCGAGGAGTACGCCCGACACAACGGGCACGCCGACCTGATCCGCGAACGCATCGACGGTGTCGTCGGCGAGTGACGGAGAGCGTGGCTGGTCGGCACCGGTTGCGGCACGTCGCGGTCACCCGTCGGCGGGACACCGCGACGTGCCGCGACCCGGGCGCGGAAAGTGGTCGGTGCCGGCTCAGCCGGCCAGGGCGGCGCGCAGGTAGCGCAGGTCGGCCGGCCCGTTCCAGCGGTACGCCGACAGCCCGGCGGCCCGGGCCCCGCTTATCGCCCGGTCCTCGTCGTCGACGAAGAGCACCCGGGCCGGCGGCGTGTCCAGCGCTCCACAGGCGGCCTGGAAGTACTCGGGCGCCGGCTTGTGCACCCCGATGGCCGAGGAGTTGACCACCACGTCCAACTCGTCGGTGAGACCCAACGCGGCCAGGTCGGCGTCGAGCAGGTCGGTGGCGTTGGTGCCGAGCCCGACCCGAATGCCGGCGGCCCTCGCCTCGCGGACGAACGTGAGCACCTCGGGGTCGACCTCACCGCGATAGCGCTGCCACTGCGCCACCGCCGCACGCGCCCGCTCGGCGTCACCCCCCACGGACGGCGTGAGCGCGTCGGCCACGCTTGTCATCCAGTCGGCGTGGCTGACCTGGCCGGTGAGCACCGGTTGCAGCCGCCCCCACTGCATGGCGATCTCGCCGAGCACACCGGCGGAGAGACCGTACTCCCGCTCGACGCCGGCGGCGACCGCCGGATCCCAGCGCCGCAGCACACCGTCGAAATCCACCAGGAGCGCCGTCGCGCGTTCCCGAGCCACTACCCGTTCTCCTCGCCGCGGCGCTGCCGCTCGTCATCCCCGTCAGCCCGGTTGAGCCGTTGACTGATCACCTGGGTCACCCCGCCGCGCATGGTCACACCGTAGAGCGCGTCAGCGATCTCCATCGTCCGCTTCTGGTGCGTGATGACGATCAGCTGACTCTTCTCCCGCAGCTGAGCCAGCAGGGTGATCAGCCGGCCCAGGTTCACGTCGTCGAGGGCCGCCTCCACCTCGTCCATGATGTAGAACGGGCTCGGCCGGGCGCGGAAGATCGCCACCAGCATCGCCACGGCGGTCAGCGACCGCTCGCCGCCGGAGAGCAGCGACAGCCGTTTGATCTTCTTGCCCGGCGGGCGGGCCTCGACCTCGACGCCGGTGGTCAGCAGATCGTCCGGGTCGGTGAGGATCAGCCGGCCCTCACCGCCGGGGAACAGCACGGTGAAGACCTGCTCGAACTCCCGGGCGGTGTCGGCGAAGGCGCTGGCGAAGACCTCCAGAATCCGCTCGTCGACGTCCTTGACCACGGTGAGCAGGTCCCGCCGGGTGGCCTTGAGATCCTCCAGCTGCTCGGAGAGGAATTTGTACCGCTCCTCCAGCGCCGCGAACTCCTCCAGGGCGAGCGGGTTGACCTTGCCCAGCAGGGCCAGCTCCCGTTCGGCCTTGGCGGCCCGTTTCTCCTGCACCGGGCGTTCGTAGCGGACCGGCTCGGGAACCGGCAGGCCGTCCCGCTCGGCGGCGGCCACCTCCGCCTCGGTGGCCGGCACCAGCTGGCTCGGGCCGTACTCGGCGACCAGGGTCTCGACCGTCAGGCCGAAGTCCTCGGCGGCCTTGGCCTCCAACTGCTCGATGCGCAACCGCTGCTCGGCGCGGGCGACCTCGTCCCGGTGCACCTGACTGGTGAGTCGTTCCAACTCCGCACCGAACCGTTTCGCGGCGGCCCGCACCTCCTGCAGCTCCGCCTCGCGGGTGGCCCGTTCCCGCGCCACCGCGTCGCGGTGCTCCTCGGCCCGGGCGATGCTGCTGGTCAGCTGGGTCAACGCCGTCCGCGCGCCACCGGCCACCGCGCGGGCGATGGCGGCGCCCCGGGTACGCGCCGCGCGCCGGGCCGCCGCCCGTTCCCGGGCCGCCCGCTCGGCACCGGCCTGCCGACGCAGCGAGTCGGCCCGCCCGGCGATCGAGGCGACCCGTTCCTCAGCGGTACGCACCGCGAGCCGGACCTCCATCTCGTTCTGCCGCGCCTGCGGCACCATGGCGGCGAACTGGTCGCGTTCCTCGGTGGAGGGTTCCGCGTCGATCGGGGTGGCCTCGGCCAACCGCAGCCGCTCCTCCAGCTCGGCCAGGGTGGTCAGGTCCCGTTCCCGGGCCGCCTCGGCGCGGGAACGGGACTCGCCGAGGCGGTCGGTCTCCGCCTTTGCCGACCGAGCGGCGGCACCCAACTCGGCGAGCCGGCGTGCCGCGGCGTTGCGGTGGCTCTCCGCCTCCCGCTTGGCCGCTGCGGCGTGCTGCACCGCCTCCTTGGCCTTGGCCACCTCGGCACGCGCCTCAACCAGCTGCTCCCGCAGGTCGACGCTGGTCCGCTCGGCCGCCAACCGATTGGCTCGGGCCTCCTCGACGGCCGCCTGCACCTCGATGTAACTCGGTGCCTTGGCCGACCCGCCGGCCGCCGCGTACGCGCCCACCACGTCACCCTCCCGGGTGACCGCCCGCAGCTCAGGATGTGCGCTGACCACCTCGGCGGCGGCGGACAGGTCCGCCACCAGCACCACGTCCCGCAGCGCCCGGTACACCGCGGGCCGGATCTGGGCGTCGCAGTCGACCAGGTCGGGTGCCCACTGGGCGCCGTCGGGCAGTTTCGGACGCAATGCGTCGGCCGAGCCGGTCATTCCCGGCCCGGCGGGGCTGCCGACGAGCAGTCCGGCCCGCCCGGCGTCCGAGATCTTCAGCAGCCGCATCGCCTCGACCGCCTCGTCCACGCCGGTCACCGCGACCGCGTCAGCCAGCCCGCCGAGCGCCGCTGCGAGCGCCGCCTCGTGACCCGGAGCCACCGTGAGCAGGCCGGCGAGGCCGCCCAGCAGGCCGGGTACCTGGTCGGCGCGGGCCAGCAGGGCCCCCGCGCCGTCCTTGCGGCGCAGGCCCAGAGCGAGCGCCTCCTCCCGGGCCTTCCAGGTGGCGGCGTCCTTCTCCGCCGCCCGTTCCGCATCCGACAGGGACCGGACCGTGGCCTGTGCCTGTTCCTGGGCGGCGACGGCCTCGGCGTGCCGGGCGTCCAGGTCGGCGTTGTCGCGGTCCGCCTCGGTGGACTGCTCGGCGACCGCGTCCAGCTCGGCTTGGGCCCGCTCGGCGCGCGCCATCGCGTCGGTGTGCGCGGCGGCGAGCCGCTCGATCTCCTCCCCGGCGCTTGTGGTCCGCGCCCGCGCGGAGTTCACCTGCCCGGTCAGCCGGGCCAGGCCCTCCCGCCGGTCGGCGATCGCCTTCGCGGCGGCGACCAGTTCCCGCTCGGCGGCGGCGAGCTGCCGCTCCAGCTCCTGGCGGTGCTCCACCGCCTCGGCGAGCCGGACCTGGTCGTCGGTGAGCGCCGCGCGCAGTTCCTCCTCCTGCTCGCGGACCCGTTCGGCCTCGGCCTCCAGTTGTTCCGGGTCGCGGCCCGGGCGTTCGTCGTCCGGCGTGGCGGTCAGGTGCCGCAGCCGTTCGACGGCGAGCTGCTCGATCGAGCGGAACCGCTCCTGCAACGCGGAGAGCTTGTACCAGGTGTCCTGGGCGGCGGCCAGCAGCGGGGCGTCGGAGGCCAGCGCCTCCTCCAACTCGCCGAGGCGGGACTGCACCTCGGCGTGCTCCGCCTCGACCTGCTCCCGGCGCTGCCGAAGCGCGGTCTCGTCCGCGATCTCCTTGTCCAGGGTGGTCCGCAGGGTGGCGAGGTCGTCGGCAAGCAGCCGTAGCCGGGCGTCGCGCAGGTTGGCCTGGATCACCGCGGCCCGGCGGGCCACCTCGGCCTGCCGCCCGAGAGGTTTGAGCTGTCGGCGCAGCTCGGCGGTGAGGTCGGTGAGCCGGTTGAGGTTGGTCTGCATCGCGTCGAGCTTGCGCAGCGCCTTTTCCTTGCGCTTGCGGTGCTTGAGGACGCCGGCCGCCTCCTCGATGAACGCCCGCCGGTCTTCCGGCTTGGCGTGCAGCATCCCGTCGAGCCGGCCCTGCCCGACGATGATGTGCATCTCCCGGCCGATGCCGGAGTCCGACAGCAGTTCCTGAATGTCGAGCAGTCGACACGAGTCGCCGTTGATCTCGTATTCGCTCTCGCCGGAGCGGAACATCCGGCGGGTGATGGAGACCTCGGTGTACTCGATCGGCAGCGCACCGTCGGTGTTGTCGATGGTGAGGGTCACCTCGGCTCGGCCCAGCGGGGCGCGCCCGGCGGTGCCGGCGAAGATGACGTCCTCCATCTTTCCGCCGCGCAACGCCTTGGCGCCCTGCTCGCCGAGCACCCAGGCGATGGCGTCGACGACGTTTGACTTGCCGGAGCCGTTCGGGCCCACCACGCAGGTGATCCCCGGCTCCAGCTTGAGCGTCGTCGCGGAGGCGAAAGACTTGAAGCCCTTCACCGTCAGGCTCTTGAGATGCACCTTCTCGATCCTCGTCCGGTGGCCGCCGTACCGTCGCCCGGCTGCGCGGACCCTGGTAAACCCGCAGACTAACCCGGGACCGGGTGGCGCACCCGACGCGACCCACCTGCCGGCCGTCGAACACCGACCGGACCGCACCACCGCACCGAACGGCCGATGCGATCGGCTACGCACAGAGCTGCGCGCCGGCACATCGTGTCGGCGCGCTCAGAGCGGTGGTGCTATTCAGTTGTGGCGACCAGTTGGGTGCAGTCGCCTGTGCGGCGACCAGGTAGGTCAGGTCAGCGCGGGCTCGGCCAGACGAAGCAGATCGTCTGCCTCCGCCGCAGCCGCCGCGAGCCGATCGTTCTCGGCACGCAGTCGCGTGACCTCGAACTCCAGTGACTGAACCCTGGCACGCAGTCGGGTGACCTCGTCGAGCAGGCGCCGGTCGGGCGCCGCACCTACGTGGCCGTAGAGGGCCTTCGCCATTTTTACTCCTTGATGTGCGCTGCCGGAGAGGCCGGCCAACGCGCGCCCCTGTGAACGCGACTACCATTCCCACAATTTCTGGGCATGGCCGGGCGCGACTGGCGACATCACCATATTGAGCCGACAGCCCCTGCTTCGTCAAGTTCACGCAGGCCGTAGATCATCTCGGCGTCGGCCACACCCGTCTCGGGGGACTGCCACGAGGCGCGGACACGCTCTGTCCGGACGCCCCGACTCTACGCTCCGGAATCACCGAATACCTCACCCGGACGTACAGGCTCCTCTTAACTCTTCCTTAGCCAGATTGCTGCTGCTCAGACACAACACGTAGCGTCACCCCGGCCCGTAACTGACCCGTGGAGGCGACAGGCGTGCACGGCTGGAATGATCCGATCGACCCGGAGCACACCCCGCGCCGAGCGGAACCACCGACCGACGACCCGGCCTGGTTGACCGACCGGCCGGCGCCACGGTCGTCCTACCTGTTCGGCGACGATCCGGAGGGCCCGTCCGACGGGTGGTACCGCGACCAGCCGACCGAGCAGTGGCGGTCCGACGCCACGCAGTCCTACCAGGCGACGGAGGCGTACCAGCCGGCGGAGCCGTCATACCCGGCGACGGGGCAGGACTGGTACGACGCCTCGGGCCCGTTCCACCACGACACCTCGGGCTCGTTCCACCAGGAGACCGGCTCGTTCCACCCGGGGACCGGGCGGCACCACCGCGACGACGACCGCACCGCCGTCCATGCCGCCGATTGGCCCACGCAGCACGCGTCGCCGCAGGACAGCTCGTACGCCTACGATGATCGGCTCGACCGGTACACCGATCAGGCCGTCGGGTACCCCGACCGGAGCAGGGCGTACGCCGAACCGGTCGTCCTTCCTCACTACGGGCCGCAGACCGGGCACCGGGAGGTGGCCGGGGTCGACGAGCCGGCACTCGAACCGACCGCTCCGGCCCGTCGGTCCCGCCGGCTGCCGCGCCCCCTGGTGATGGGCGGTGCCGCCGCAGCCGCCACCCTCGTGGTGAGCATCGGCGTCGCGGCCCTCGCGCTGCCTGGTGACGACACCCCCACCAACTCCACGGCCGGCGAGGCACCGGTCGCCAGCGCGCCCGCCGTGCCGGAAGAGGATCAGGAACTGGCGCTGGACCTGTCCGAGAGCCAGAGTCCGAGCGCCACTCCCAGCCCCAGCGCCTCCCCCAGCACTGCGACGGCGTCGCCGTCACCGAGCCGGACGACCCGACCCAAGCCCGCGCCCTCGCGCAGCACGGCCCCCTCCCGGCTCAGCGCCGAACGCCAGGGCAGCCCGAGCCGGGCCGCCTCCGCCAGTCCGTCCTCCTCCGGCGACGTCGCCTCGGAGGCGGCCGAGGTGGTCGCGCTGGTCAACGCCGAGCGGGCGAAGGCCGGCTGCGACGCCCTGAGCATCGACGACAAGCTGATGACCGCCGCCCAGCGGCACAGCCAGGACCAGGCCGACCACAAGAACATGTCGCACACCGGCAGCGACGGTAGCGATCCCGGCGACCGGATCGATCGGGTCGACTACGCCTGGCGCACGTACGGCGAGAACGTCGCCTGGAACCAGCGGACTCCGGCGGCCGTCATGGACGCCTGGATGAACAGCGACGGACACCGTGCCAACATCCTCAACTGCGCCTTCACCGAAATCGGCGTCGGCGTGGCGAGCAGCAACGGCCCGTACTGGACGCAGGTGTTCGCCGCACCACGCTGAGCGCGAGTCCTTGTCGGGTCTGCGCTCGTTTGACCGGGTGGGTACGCCGAGACCCGGCGTACCGGCTCGGGCGGCCCGACGCCGCCCCCGCGACCTGCGGAGCTGGCGATGCGGTACGGCCTGGGCGGGCGACCGGCGCGGTGGATGCACCGCCGGGCGCTGCCGGCCGGTCTGACGTTCACGCTGCTGGTCACGGCTGCCGCCTGCCGGCCCGACCTCACCCCGCCCGGGGCACCGACAAGTTGGCCGACCAGTGCGGCGCGGCACTGGCAGTGGCAGTGGCAGTTGGACGGCGTGCTCGATCCGGACGTCGAGGCGGACGTCTTCGTCCTCGACCCGGTCGACACCACCGCCGCGCAGACCGCCGAGCTGCGCTCCCGGGACCGTCGGCTGGTCTGCCAGGTGCACATCGGGTCGGTGCGTCCGACCGACCCCGACGCCAGCCGCTACCCGGCACGGGTACGCGGCGCGACGATGGCACGCAGCGGGCGTGTCTGGCTGGACGTCCGCCGGTGGGACATCCTGCGGCCGGTGCTGGCCGACCGGCTCCGGCTCTGCCGTGGGAAGGGTTTCGGCGCGGTGGTGTTCGCCGACGCCGACGGCTACGACCACCGTTCCGGCTTAGCGCTGGAATTCGACGACCAGTTGACGTTCAACCGCCGGGTCGCCACGCTGGCCCGTTCGCTCGACCTCTCCCCCGGCCTGCTCGGCAACCTGGCGCAGGTCGCCGCGCTCGCACCGGACTTCGACTTCGCCGTCAACGAGGAGTGCGTACGGCTGGGCCGGTGCGACAAGCTGCTGCCCTTCGCCGACGCCGGCAAGCCGGTGTTCCACGTCGAGTACACCGGCGCCACCACCGACTTCTGCGTGACGAGCGTCGGCTACGGCTTCGCCTCGATCCGCAAGAACCGCACCCTGGACGCCTGGCGCCTGCCCTGCCCGTCCCCCTGACGCGGTCACCGAGGGGCCAGCCGGGCCAGCTCCGCCAGCCGCGCCCGGCCGGGGCGGTGGTGTCAGGGGCGGAGCCTGGTCCGGGGTCGGGGCTGGCAGCGCGGGCAGCTGTAGGACGACCGGTTCATGAACGCCTCGCGGCGGATCGGTGCGCCACAGCGACGGCAGGGCTGCCCCTCCCGTCCGTACGCGTTCAACGACCGGTCGAAGTAGCCGCTCTCGCCGTTGACGTTGACGTAGAGGGCGTCGAAGCTGGTGCCACCCGCGGTGATCGCCTCGCCGAGGACGTCCCGTACGTGCGCGAGCAGCCGCTGGGCGGCCGGGCCGGTCAGCGCGTCGGTGGACCGGGTGCCGTGCAGCCCGGCCCGCCACAGCGCCTCGTCGGCGTAGATGTTGCCCACGCCGGAGATCAGGCTCTGGTCGAGCAGCGCCCGCTTCACCTCGGTACGCCGCCGGCGCAGCGCGGCCACGAACTCCGCGTCGGAGAACTCCGGGTCCAGTGGGTCGCGAGCGATGTGGGCGATCTCCGCCGGCAGTGTGCCACCGCCCTCGCTGACCGAGAGCCCGCCGAACGTGCGCTGGTCGACGAAGCGCAGCTCGGGCCCGCCGTCGTCGAAGCGGAACCGGACCCGCAGATGCGTCTCGTCGGGCGCGTCCGTTGGTTGCAGCAGCAGTTGCCCGGACATCCCGAGGTGCCCGACGACGGCGTCCCCGCTGTCCAGCGGCAGCCAGAGATACTTTCCGCGTCGTCGGACGTCGAGCACCTTCCGGCCGGCCAGCACGTCCGCGAAGTGCGCTCCGCCGGGCAGATGGCGACGAACCGCCCGGGGGTGGCGCACCTCCACGGCATGGATCCGGCGGCCGATGACCCAGCGGGACAGGCCCTGCCGGACGGTCTCCACCTCCGGCAGCTCAGGCATGGTGCGGCTGGGCTTCGACCTCGTCCGCCCGCTGGCCGTCGACCACCGCGTTCACCTGCTCGTCGGCCGAACCGTCGGCGGTCGCCCCATCCTGGCCGTCGACGGTTGGCCCATCCCGGCCGTCGGCGGTTGCCTCCGCCTCCTCGGTGAGGGTCCGCCACGCCGATTCCGCGGCCCGCTGCTCGGCCTCCTTCTTGCTCCGCCCGTCAGCGCCGCCGTACCGGTTGCCGGCGACCACCACCCAGGCGGTGAAGGTTTTCAGGTGGTCGGGCCCGGTGCCCTCGATCCGGTATTCCGGAACGCCGAGGCCGAGCGCGGCGGTCAGTTCCTGAAGGCTGGTCTTCCAGTCCAGCGCGGCGCCCCGGCCGGCGGACTCGGCCATCAGCGGGTCGAACAGCCGGTGGATGACGATGGCGGCGGTGTCCAGGCCGTACTGGAGGTAGATCGCGCCGAGCAGCGCTTCGAGGGTGTCGGCGAGGATGCTGGCCTTGTCCCGACCGCCGGTGGTCTCCTCGCCCTTGCCGAGCAGCAGATAGGGGCCGAGCCCGTCCGGGCCCAGGCCGCGTGCCACGTCGGCGAGGGCACGCATGTTGACCACGCTGGCCCGCAGCTTCGCCAGCTGGCCCTCCGGCAGGTCGGGGTGGTTCTGGAAGAGCGCGGTGGTGATCACCACACCCAGCACCGAGTCGCCGAGGAACTCCAGCCGCTCGTTGGTGGGCAGCCCGCCGTTCTCGTACGCGTACGAACGGTGGGTGAGCGCGCGTTCCAGCAGATCCGGATCCAGTGAGACGCCGAAGGCGGCCTCCAGGTGGCCGATTGCCGGCCGCCGACGCTTGTCGTTGCTCATGATGTGCGTACCTCGGTGTCGGTCGTGCGATCGGTGCGGTTCTCGGCGAGCAGCGCGGCGACCCGCTCGGTGGCGTCACGCCGCCAGAGGTGGGCGGCCAGGGCGATGCCGGAGGTGATGTCATCGGCGCGGGCGGCGCCGTGGCAGACGACGACGGTGCCGGCCACGCCGAGCAGCGCGGCCGCCCGGGGCGCGCCACCACCGGGCGGGGTCCCGCCGGCCATCGCGTACGCGCCTTCGACGGCTTTGAGCAGCACGTTACCGGTGAAACCGTCGGTGACCACCACATCGGCCCGCGTGCCGAGGCAGACGTCGTACCCCTCGACGAGACCGACGTAGCGGGCCTCGCCGGGCAGTGCCGCCGCGCTGAGCACGGGGTCGGTGAGCCGCCGGGCACGGTCACCCTTGCCGGGTTCGGTGCCCACGGAGAGCAGCCCCACCCGGGGCGCGGCGACGCCGTGGGCGACCGCGGCGTAGGCGGCACCGAGCGCGGCGTGCCGGGCGAGAGTCGCCGGGTTCGGTTCCAGTGAGCCACCGACGTCGAGCAGGACGACGGTGCCGGAGACGGCAGGCAGCGCGGCAGCGAGGGCCGGGCGCCGCACATCGGGCCAGCGTCCGAGGCCGATGGCGGCGGCGGTGACGGTCGCGCCGGTGGAGCCGGCGGAGACCAGCGCGTCGGCGTACCCGGCACGGACCGCCGCCACGGCCGCCCGGACGGTGGTCTCGGCGCGTGCCGCGCTGGGGTCGTCGGCCATCTCGACGACGGAGTGTGTCGGGCGGACCGTGATCCGGTCCCGTTGTGCCGGGTCCAGGGCGTCGATCAGCGCGCCGGCGGCCTTGGTCGGCCCGACGAGAAGCAGGTGCAGGTCCGGGTCGTCGCACACCGCCCGCAGAGCGCCGTCCACCACGACGGCGGGAGCCTCGTCCCCGCCGAGGAGGTCAACGGCGATCCGTGCGATGTCCGACTCCGTCTCGACGCCGACCGGCCTGGGCCGGCCGGCGTCGGCCGGAGTTGCGGGCGATCGCCGGGGGGTGTGCGTCACCCGACCTGTGGTCGGAGACGTCACGCGCCGTCCGGGTCAGACCTCAAGGACCTGGCGGCCGTTGTAGGTGCCGCAGACCGAGCAGGCGGCGTGCGGCAGCTTCGCGGACTTGCACTGCGGGCAGGCGACGGTCGCGACCGCCGCGGCCTTCCAGTTCGCCCGGCGGGACCGGGTGTTGCTGCGCGACATCTTGCGCTTGGGGACGGCCACGGTTCTTACTCCTCTGTACGGGTCAGTTGCGACAGGCCCGCCCAACGCGGGTCGATCTGCTGGTGGCTGTGATCGGCCGGCAGATCGTCCCGGTGCACCCCGCATTCGGGGCACAGACCTGGGCAGTCCTGGCGGCAGAGCGGGTTGTTCGGCAGCGCGAGCACCACCGCGTCCCGCAACGCCGGTTCCAGGTCGATCAGGTCTCCCTGCATTCGACCCACTTCGTCCTCTTCGGTGGTGACGTCCGTGGTGCTGTTCTCGTACGCGTACAGCTCCTGGATCGTCACCGTCACCGAGTCGTTGATCTCGCGCAGGCAGCGACCGCACTCACCCCGGATCGGACCGCTCACGGTCCCCGAGACGAGCACGCCCTCGGACACCGACTCCATCCGCAGATCGAGGTCGAGGTCCGCGCCCTCCGGCACGCCGATCAACTCCACGCCGAGGTCCGACGGTGCCGGGACCACCCGTTCGACGGTACGCAGAGCACCAGGTCGACGCGGCAGCTCCCTCGTGTCGAGGACCAGCGGCGACCTGGGGTCGAGTGAAGTGGGTGAGTTCTTGGGCATAGTCAGACTCCGGCCGGTGAGAGGCCGACAAACGAGGTTACCTGGACGGACGCTCCAGCGTCGAATCGGGGGTGACCAGCCGTCCCGGCACCGGGAGCAGCGGATGATCCCGGCACTGGCGGACAGTCCGGCCGGCAGCGGACGATCCGTTCGACGACCCTGTGGCGGTCAGAAGGGCAGCGGACGCTCCGCCTCCTCCCCGGCGAAGGTGCCGATCTCCCGCAGCGCATGCATCTTGTCCCGGCCGCGCTCTATCGAGGCCAGCGCCCGGGTGAGGAACTGCTCGAAGTTGGCCAACGCGGTGTCGACGTAGTCGTCGACCTCCTCGCGCAGCCGCTGCGCCTCCGCCCGCGCTTCGGCGATGATCCGGGCGCCCTCGTGCTCGGCGGAGACGGTGATCTCGTTCACCGAGACCAGGCGGGCGTGTTCCGCCTCACCCTCGCTGATGATGCGGTCGGCCTCCCGCTTGCCGGCCTCCATGATCTTGTCCCGCTCCTCCAGCAGGGCGGCGGCGCGGCGCAGGTCGGCGGGGAGTTCGGCGCGCAGTTCGTCGAGGGCCGCGATCATCTCACCCCGGTCGACCATGCAGTTGTTGCGCGACATCGGCACGGAGCGCGCCTGCTCCACGATGGTGATCAGTTCGTCGATGCGGTCGAGCGGGTCCACCGGTACCTCACTCCTGTCGTTCGTCGGGCCGACCTACATCATGCGGGCTGCGGCCGGTTTCCCGCTTCACCCATGATGTCGTCCGGCACCAACCCCGCACCGACCCCTCCCCGGGCGTGTCGCCCCGCCCATCTCGCGATCTTGCACTTTCTGTCCCCGCGAACCACGCCGAAGCGCCACGAAGGCGACCATAACTGCGAGATTGCGGCCGGGAAGCGGTTGGCGGTCAGGCTGGCGGGGGCACCAGTCGGGCCTTCAATGCCTCCCGGACCACGTCCGGCACGTGGGGCGTGACGTCGCCACCCCACTTGGCCACGTCCTTGACCAAGCTGGACGAGAGGAAGGAGTAGAGCGGGTTGGTCGGCATGAACAGCGTCTCGACCCCGGCCAGGCCGATGTTCATCTGGGCCATCTGCAACTCGTAGTCGAAGTCGCTGACCGCCCGCAGACCCTTGATGAGCACGGTCGCCCGCTGCGCCCGGCAGAAGTCCACCAGCAGGCCCCGGAAGGATTCCACCCGCACGTTGCCGTAGGAGGCGGTCACCTCGCGGAGCATGTCGATGCGCTCCTCGACGGTGAACAGGCCACTCTTCGACTGGTTTACCAGTACGCCGACGATCACCTCGTCGAACAGCCGGCTGGCCCGGCCGACGATGTCGAGGTGACCGTTGGTGACCGGGTCGAACGATCCGGGACACACCGCACGTCTCATGATCGGCGACCGTACCAAAGGGTGGTCTCGCCGTACCGGCGACTGCGCTGGCCAGTGATGCCTTCCACCCACTCGACCGGTCCGCTACGGCTGGACCGCTCCACCACGACCAACGCCTCCGGCGCCAACCAAGCTCCGTCCAGCAGAGCGGCGAGCATCGCGCGCACGTCGTCGTCCGGCAGGGCGTACGGCGGATCGGCGAAGACGACGTCGTACGGGTCACCCTCCGCACCGGCGGCCAGCACGGTGGCAACCTTGCCGGTGACCAGTCGGGCCGACGTACCGACCCGCAGCGCCGCCAGGTTCTCCCGGATCACCCGGGCGGCACGCGGGTCGGACTCGACCAGCAGCGCGTGCGCGGCGCCCCGGGACAGCGCCTCCAGGCCGACGGCGCCCGAGCCGGCGTAGAGGTCGGCGAAGCGGATCCCGTCGAGGTCCACCTCGGCTTCGACCGCGCTGAACAACGCCTCGCGTACCCGGTCGGAGGTGGGTCGGGTGCCGGCACCCGACGGGGCCGCGATCCGCCGGCCACCCAGACTGCCCGCGACGATGCGGGTCATCGCTCGCTCCTGCTCACCTTCCTGACGCTACGCGACTGCGGACCAGCCTCGGGCCGACGGAGCCGCATCGCGGCGGCGTGCCGGTCCAGACGGGACAGTGGAGCGCGCCGCCCCCGAATGATCACTACGGGTATATCAATAATCTCGAATTGACAACATCTCACTTAAGCTTCTCTGAGGGCTGTTTCGTTTCTCGCGATCTCGCTAGGGTCTGCCCGGTGCCGGCGCATCGCCGCCGGTCATCGGCAAGGGAGGCACCCTCTCAGGCGCGGCACGTGCCGCCAGCGCCGACCGTCCCGCCCGCGCCGACCCTGACGCATCTTCACCCCGGGAGTACGCGTGATCCGACCCAAGCTGTCGCTGCGGCGGCCGCTGGCTGTCCTGGCAGCCGCCCTCATCGGCCTGACCGGAGCAGCGGCGGTGGCCACCCCCGCCAGCGCTCACCACACCACCATCACCGCCACCGTCGTCTGCGACCAGCTCAGCGGTGAGCGGGTGATCACGTGGAAGGTGGAGAACAGCGAACGTAACAAGGACGCCACGATCACGAAGGTCACGGCCAACCCCAACACCGACGTGACCGTGCAGGTGCGTGCCAACGAGAGCCGGCCGCTGCACAGCGTCGTCATCCCCAAGAACTCCTTCGTGGAGGCGGTCCAGCGGGTGCCGGGCGACACCACCCGCGCCACGCTGCGAGTGGATGCGGTCTGGCACAAGAACAACGCCCGCGCGAGCAACGAGGGCAGCATCAATCTCGACCGCGACGGGGCGTGCACCCCGGCGCCGAAGTGCGTCGACGCCAGCGAGGCGAAGTACAGCCACACCTTCGACGGTCCGAAGGGCACGGCGACGGTCAAGCTGGAGGGTGACCTGCCGCTGTGCGGTGACGAGAAGCAGTACTTCACCCTGGTGTCGTACTTCGCGCCGCGCCCGCAGTTCGCCACCCCGCAGTACGTCTACGGCGAGCCGGACAGCGACTTCCTCGGTGCCGGCCAGAACGAGATCGAGCTGAACGTCGGTGTCCCGGACTGCCACACCCAGGTCGACCTGATCTGGGGCGGTGTCGACGAGGTCATCGACCCGCTGGTCGAGGACGGCCCGCGCTACGGCTCGAAGAAGCTCGGCGACAAGGGTGCTCCCGGCAACCGCTCCTCGGGCCCGCAGGGCTGGTACAACGGCGGCAGCAAGAACTGCACCACCCCGGCGTCCACCTTCTCGTCCGCCTGCGACGGCAGCGTCACCGTCTCGCTGAGCAACGACGGTTCGATCTCCAAGTACCCGGTCGAGTTCGAGGTCCGGGCCGAGAACGGCTGGTCCAAGACCGTCACTGTCGCGCCGGGCAAGGCCGACAACGAGACCGTGGTGCCCGCCGAGAACGCCGGCAAGATCGAGGTGCTGGTCGACGGCAAGGTCATCGAGAACGGCACCTACTCCTGGGAGCGTCCCGAGGACTGCCCGCTGCCGACGGTGACCACCGACGCGGACTGCGAGACCTTCGGGCTGACCGCGTCGAACCCGGAGGGTGGCATGCCGGTCAAGGTGGAGTTCACCTACGGCGACAAGACCGAGACCCGTACCGTCGCGCCGGGTTCGTCGGAGAAGGTCACCTTCCCGGCCGGTGACGAGGAGGCGGCGCTTGTCGTCCTGCCGGAGCTGGGCCTGGAGCTTGAGGTCGTCTACGCCCCCGAGGGCTGCGGCGGTGGTGGCGGCGGCGATGAGGAGCCGGGCCTGCCGGTGACCGGCGCTGCGGCCGGCGGCATCGCCGCAGGCGCGATCGCCCTGCTGGCGTTGGGCGCGGTCCTGTTCGTGATGGCACGGCGGCGGCGGATCCACTTCACCGCCTGAGCCGAGCTGAGCGTGCCCGCCCCGGTCACCCCGTTCCACGGGTGACCGGGGCGGTTCGCTGTCCCGACCAGATTCGCGACGGCCGGCGCGCGGGGATCGGCGGGGCGAGCGGCTCGGTCAGCCCTTCTCGAGGTACTCGGCGCGGTCGGCGTCGACAAGCGCGGCCACCGAGGCGGCGAGCGCCGGATGCCGGGTCAGCGCCGGATCCTCCTCGACCAACGCGATCGCCTCCGCCCGCGCGTCCCGGATCAGGTCCGCGTCGCGCAGCAACGACAGCAGGCGCAGGTGCGAACGACGGCCGGACTGGGTGGCGCCCAGCACGTCCCCCTCCCGCCGCTGTTCCAGGTCCAGCTCGGCGAGCTTGAAACCGTCAGTGGTGGAGGCGACCGCGTCCAGCCGCTCCCGTGCCCCGCTGCCCTCGGCCGCCTCGGTCACCAGCAGACAGAGCCCGGGCGCGCTGCCCCGGCCCACCCGGCCGCGCAACTGGTGCAGCTGCGAGACGCCGAACCGGTCCGCGTCCAGCACCACCATCATCGTCGCGTTGGGTACGTCCACCCCGACCTCGACCACCGTGGTGGCCACCAGCACGTCCAGCTCTCCGGCGGCGAAGGACCGCATCACCGCGTCCTTCTCGTCGGCCGGCAGTCGGCCGTGCAGGACCCCGATCCGCAGACCGTGCAACGGCCCGTCGGCCAGCAACGGCGCGACCTCGGTCACCGCCAGCGGTGGACGCCGTTCCGAGTCGTCGACCGTCGGCGGCTCCTCCTCGCCCCCGGACGTCGAATCCCCGATCCGGGGGCAGACCACGTACGCCTGGTGGCCGGCGGCCACCTCCTCACGCAGCCGACGCCAGGCACGGTCGAGAAAGGCCGGCTTCTCCGCAGCCGGTACGACGTGCGAGGCGATCGGTGAACGACCGCGCGGCAGTTGGGACAGGGTGGAGATCTCCAGGTCGCCGTAGACCGTCATGGCCACCGTACGAGGGATCGGGGTGGCGGTCATCACCAGTACGTGCGGCGGCTGATCCGCCTTGGCCCGCAACGCGTCCCGCTGCTCGACACCGAACCGGTGCTGCTCGTCGACCACGACCAGACCGAGATCGGCGAAGTCCACCCCCTCGTAGAGCAGGGCGTGGGTGCCGAGCACGATGCCGGCCGCGCCGCTGGCAACCTCGGCCAGCGCCCGACGCCGGGCCGCCGCGCCCAGCGAGCCGGTGACCAGTTCCACCCGGGTGGCGTGCTCGGCGGCACCCAGCTCGCCGGCCTGGGCGAGCGGGCCGAGCAGGTCGAGCATGCCCCGGTGATGCTGGGCGGCGAGCACCTCGGTCGGGGCCAGCAGCGCGGCCTGCCCGCCCGCGTCGACCACCTGGAGCATCGCCCGCAGCGCCACCACGGTCTTGCCGGAGCCGACCTCGCCCTGCAACAGCCGGTGCATCGGATGACCGGTGGCCAGGTCGGTGGCGATCTCCACGCCGACGTCACGTTGACCGGCGGTCAGCTCGTACGGCAGCCGGGCGTCGAACGCGTCGAGCAGACCGCCCGATCGCCCGGGCCTGGGACACGCGGGCGACGCGGCGGCGTCCCGCTTGCGCCGGACCAGGGTCACCTGCACGGCGAACGCCTCGTCCCACTTCAGCCGCCGACGGGCCCGGTACAGCTCCTCCCGGCTGGACGGCCGATGGATCTCCCGGAGGGCGGTGCCCAGGCCGACCAGG
Source organism: Micromonospora sp. C51 (assembly GCF_018070435.1). Taxonomy (NCBI): domain Bacteria; kingdom Bacillati; phylum Actinomycetota; class Actinomycetes; order Micromonosporales; family Micromonosporaceae; genus Micromonospora; species Micromonospora sp. C51. The sequence continues at coordinate 30,737 of NZ_JAGPXQ010000020.1, forward strand.
TTCCGGCTGGCCCGTACCGTCGCCGGCAACGGATCCTCCGGCGGGGCCACCGTGTCCAGCACCACCCGTACGCAGCGGGCGATCACCCAGGTGGGCACTGCCGCAGCGGCCGGGTAGACCGGAATGATCGCCCCGGCGAACTCCTCGATCTGCTCGCTGGCCGCGACCTCGGTGTCGGTCTGCTCCCCCAGCAGGACGTACTCCGGCCCGTTGAGCTGCCGCCGGCCACGGAACTCGGTGACCTTTCCGGCGAACAGCCCCCACCGGCCAGGCCGCAGCTCGCGTTCGCGCCACGCCTGGTTGCCGAAGAAGGTGAGGGTGAGACTGCCGCCGGAGCCGTCGCCGACGGTGACCTCCAGCAGGTTGCCCCGCCGCTGCCGCATCGGGCGTACGGCGGTGCGCTGCACCTGGGCCAGCACGGTGACCTGCTCGCCGACGTCCAACGCGCGGATGTCGGTGTGCTCGCCACGCTCGTCGTAGCGGCGGGGGAAGTGGTAGATCAGGTCACCCGCGGTGTGCAGGTCGAGGTGGCCGGCGAGCGCCTTGGCGGTCTTCTCCCCGACCAGCTTCTTCAGCGGGGTGTCCAGGTCGGACGGATCGGCGGTCATTCGACACCGACCAGCAGGGGATGGTGTGGTTGCCCGCCCGGATACACCTGCACCTCCACGAACGGCCAGCGCGCCGTGAGGTGCGCGCGCACCGCGTCGACCAGCCCGTCGGGCGCGTCGGCTCCGACGAGCAGGGTGACCAGCTCGCCGCCACCGCCGAGCATCCGGTCGACAAGCGCGACGGAGGTGTCCACCAGGTCGGCGCCGATCAGATTCACCTCGCCCTCGACCAGGGCGAGCACGTCACCGGCGCGGCACGGCCCGGCGACGGTGAGCGCCTCGCGGCCGGCCCGGCACACCTCGGCGTACCGGCAGGCGCCGGCGGCCTCGGCCATCGCGATCACGTCGTCGGCGAAGCGGCGCTGCGGATCGCGCACGGCGAGCGCCGCCAGCGCCTGCACCGGTGACCGGGTCGGTACCACCGCCACCTCCACCCCCAGCCGGTGCGCCTCCTCGGCGACCTGGTTCGCCACCGCCTGCGCGTCCGGGTCGTTGGGCAGCACCACCACCCGGGCCGCGCCGGTGGCGCGCACCGCGTCGAGCAGCTCCCCGGTCGAGGGGTTGCCGGGCACCACCACCGCTCCCTCGGCGGCGAGCAGCTCGGCGATCCCGGCGCCGGCGGCCACCACCACGGCGGCCCGCCCGTCGGGCAACCGGGGCGGTACGGGCTCCTGGTGGTCGACGAAGCGGGTCACCGCGATCTGGTGCGGGCGGCCGGCCACCACGCCCGCCTCGATCGCCGCGCCGACGTCGTTGACGTGCACGTGGACCTGCCAGGTGCCCTGGTCGCCGACGACCACCAGGGAGTCGCCGATCGTGACCAGTGTCTCCCGCATCCGCTCCACCGCGGTGGGCTCGGCGTCGAGCAGGAACTGCACCTCGTAGGCGTACTCGGCCGAGCCGGTCTCCCGGGCGACGGTGACCGGCGGACGCACCAGCGGAAGACTGGGCGCCGGCCGCACCGGGTGCTCCCCCGTGACCACCTCGACGAGGGCATCGAGCAGCAGGCACAGCCCCTGCCCACCGGCGTCGACCACTCCCGCTCGGGCCAGCGCCGGCAACTGCTCGGGAGTGCGGGCCAGCGCGCCGGCCGCGGCGTTGGCCGCGGCCCGGGCCACCACGCGCAGCTCGTCGCTGCCAACCTGCTCGGCCGCGTCGGCGGCGGCCGAGACCACGGAGAGCAGGGTGCCCTCCACCGGGCGGGCCACCGCCGTGTACGCCGCGTCGGTGGCCTCCCGCAGGGCTGCGGCCAGCTCCCGGCCCCGCACCTGCGGGACGGCGGCCAGGGTGTCGGCGAGACCCCGCAGGATCTGCGACAGGATCACCCCGGAGTTGCCCCGCGCGCCGAGCAGGGCACCCCGGGCCATCAGGCGCAACGCGTGCCCGTGGGCGGTCGAGACGCCGTCGGCGTGGGTGTCGAGGTCCATCGCCAGCGCCTGCTGCGCGGAGGTGAGGGTGAGCACCAGGTTGGTGCCGGTGTCACCGTCGGGCACCGGGTAGACGTTCAGCTCGTCGATCTCACCCTGGTGCCGCTTGAGCGCGGCCAGGCCGCTGGCGCACCAGCGGCGCACAGCGGCGGCGTCGAGGGTGTCCAGCACGCTGGCAGCCTACTGGCGTACGCTGACACTCGCCCGACACCGGGCGGGTCCGGTCCAGATCAGGTCTCGCGGGCGCTGCCGTCCGCATCGCCTGCTGCGCCGTGGCGGTGGCCGAGCCCGGTTGGGCAGGCGACTTCCGCATCGGGTACCCTGGCCAGGTTGCCCGGGCTGCGCCTGGTGCCGACCTCATGAACGTTTCAATCCCAGGAGTATCCCGTGGCTAGCGTGTGTGACGTCTGTGGCAAGGGGCCGGGCTTCGGCCACAACGTGTCCCACTCGCACCGGCGGACCAACCGCCGCTGGAACCCGAACATCCAGTCGGTGCGCACCCCGGCCGGTGGCGGCACGACCAAGAAGCTGAAGGTCTGCACGTCCTGCATCAAGGCCGGCAAGGTCGCCCGCGCCTGACGCGGTAACACCGGGACATCACGACTGTCAGCACCGGCGGGCCCCAGCGGGCCCGCCGGTTTTGTCGTGTCCGCAGGCCGGTGCCGGGTGTCCGGCGAGCGGGATGCTCAGAGCGTGCGGCCGAACGACAGGCAGCCGGGCTCGTCGGCGTAGAAGCCGAAGTTGGGGATCCGCTCGTAGCCGGCCGCCTTGTACAACGCGATCGCCTCGGGCTGCCGGTCACCGCACTCCAGGATGATCCGTCGACGGCCGTGCTCACGGGCCGAGCGTTCGATGGCCGCCAGCACCGTGCGGGCCACGCCCCGCCCCCGGGCCTCCGGCGCGGTGTACATCCGCTTCACCTCGGCGTGCTCCTCGCCGTGGCTGCGCCAGCCGCCGCAACCCACCGGCTGCCCGTCGATCCGGGCGACCAGGAACGCCCCGGCCGGCGGCACGAACTCGCGCGCGTCGACCGGGGTCTCGTCGCCGCTGCCGCCGTACCGGGCGCTCAGGTCAGCCAGGGTCGCGGTGATCAACCGCTGGGCCTCCGGCGAGTCGAACGGCACCCGGTGGATCTCGATCTCGTGCACCCGTGCAGGGTACGACGCGGCTGGCAGCGCCCTGCGGGGTGGCCTGTGGTCAGCGAAAATGGTCCCATCCGGCCGGCCCGTCGAACGGTCGGCCGTCCACCGTCACACCGCAGCCCACGGTCACCCGGCCGATCGCCCGCCAGCCCGGGGGCAGGGCGGTCGCCGGGGGAAAGGTCGCGGCGAGCGCATGGTCGTCGCCACCGGCCAACAGCCAGGCGTACGGGTCGACGCCGAGCGCCTGCGCGGCGTCACGCATCTGCGGCGGCACGTCGAAGGCGTCCCGGGTGATGTCCACGGCCACCCCGCTGGCCTTCGCCACGTGCCCGAGATCGGCGAGCAGCCCGTCCGAGACGTCGATCATGGCGGTGGCGCCGAGCCGGGCGGCCTGCGGCCCGGCCGGATAGGGCACCTCCGGCCGCCGGTACGCCTCGACCAGCAGCCGGGGCGTCCGGAAGCCACGGGAGAGCACGGTGAACCCGGCCGCCGCGTACCCGGTGCGACCGGCCAGGGCGAGCAGGTCACCGGGTCGGGCACCGGCCCGGGTCACCGGTGACCGACCACCCAGGTTGCCGAGCGCGGTGACCGCGATGGTCAGCGTGGGGCTGGCCGACATGTCCCCGCCCACCACACTGGCCCCGACGCCGGCCGCCTCGGCGCCGAGCCCGTCGGCAAGTTGCTCCAGCCAGCCGGTGTCGACGTCCTCCGGTACGCAGAGCGCCACCAGCAGGGCGGTCGGCTCCGCGCCCATGGCCGCCACGTCGGCGAGGTTCGCCGCCGCCGCCCGGCGCCCGATGTCGTGCGGACCGGACCAGTCCCGGCGGAAGTGCCGCCCCTCGACCAGCACGTCGGTGGTGGCGACCACCCGGGCGTCGGGCGCGGCGACCACCGCGGCGTCGTCACCCGGGCCGAGCAGCACCGTCGGGCCGTACGACAGCCGGGCGGTGACCCGGTCGATCAGCCCGAACTCGCCGACACCCGCGACACTCACGACGACACCGCCCTGAGCCTGATGGCTCGCTCGCTGCGCATGCTCACGACGGCACTCCGCTGCGCTGCGTGCCACCGTGAGGCACCACCGCCCTGAGCCTGATGGCTCGCTCGCTGCGCTCGCTCACGACGGCACTCCGCTGCGCTTCGTGCCACCGTGAGGCACCACCGCCCTGAGCCTGATGGCTCGCTCGCTGCGCTCGCTCACTGCTTCTCCTTGGCCACCGATCGGGGTCTGCCCTGGTCCGTAAGGTACTTTCTCCCTTCGGGCCGCCTGGCAGGCGGCGACGGAGGGAGGTCGAGTCGTGGTACAGGCGTACATCCTCATCCAGACAGAGGTCGGCCGGGCACGTGACGTGGCCGGTCTGATCGCTGATCTCGCTGGCGTGGTCCGCGTCGACGCGGTCACCGGGCCGTACGACGTAGTCGTGCTCACCGAGGCGAACACCGTCGACGAGCTCGGAAAACTCATTGTCAGCAAGGTGCAGATGGTGCCCGGCATCACCCGCACCCTCACGTGTTCGGTGGTGCGCCTGTAAGTGGACGAGCATGCTGAATCCCCCGTCGCCCAGGCTGACCGCCCGGGCGCTGAGGCACCCGACCGCAGCAACCGCGGTGCGGCGCTGATCGCCGCGGCGGTGGCGGTGCCGGTGGCCCTGCTGGTGGGTGCGCTCGCGCTGAACAACCTCTCGCCGGAGGAGCCGGCCGCCGCGCCGCAGCCGTCGGCGACCACGCCCGCTCCGGTCTCCACCGCGCCGGTCGAGATGGCCGCCCCTCAGCTTGGCGAGCGCCCGACCGTCGTCTGCCGCGCCCTGCTGTCCCAACTGCCCGACTCGATCCGCGACCTGCCGCAGCGGCCGGTGAGCGCCGGGCCGGAGCAGAACGCCGCGTACGGCGACCCGGCGCTCACTGTCGCCTGCGGTGGCGATGAGCCGGAGGTGAAGCCCGACGACCACCTCTACCTGGTCAACTCGGTCTGCTGGTACGCGGTGGAGGGGCCCGACGTGACGGAGCTGACCACCGTCGACCGGGAGACCGCGGTGACCCTGCGGGTGCCGCACTTCTACGGCGAGGCGTTGCAGTGGGCCTCCCCGGTCTCCGGCACCATCGTCGAGTCGATCCGGTCGTCCGGCACGGCACCGTCCGGCTGCACCTCCTGACCCAGCGGATCAGAGCCGGGGCGGAGGCTCAGTGCTGCCCCGGCCCCCTGGTCAACGCGGTGCGGATGAGCCGGTCGACAAGCTTCGGGTACTCCAGGCCGGCCGCCGCCCACATCCGGGGGAACATCGACGTCGGCGTGAAGCCGGGCATCGTGTTGATCTCGTTGAGGTAGACGTCGAGGTCGGGCGTGACGAAGAAGTCGACACGGGCCAGGCCGGCGCAGTCCAGCGCGGTGAAGGCGCGTACGGCGTAGTCGCGCACCTGCCGGGTGACCCGCTCCGGCAGGTCGGCCGGGATGTCGTACTCGCAGGCGGACTCCGCGTCGATGTACTTGGCCTCGAAGTCGTAGAAGTCGTAGTCGCCGACCACCCGGACCTCGGCCAGCACGGACGCCTCCGGCGCGCCGCCGGCCTCGCCCTCCAGCACGCCGCACTCGATCTCCCGGCCGACGATGGCGCCCTCGACCAGCACCTTGCTGTCGATCTCCCGGGCGGTGGCGAGGGCCGTGTCCAGGTCGGCCCAGTCGTTGACCTTGGTGATGCCGAAGGACGAGCCGGCCCGGGAGGGCTTGACGAAGACCGGCAGGCCCAGCCGCTGCTTGTCCGCCTCGCTCAGCGTGGTTCCGCTGCGCAGCACCGCGTACGGGCCGACCGGAATGCCCTCGGCGGCGCAGAGCTTCTTGGTGAACTCCTTGTCCATCGCGGCGGCCGAGGCGAAGACCTTCGCCCCGACGTACGGGATGCCGGCCATCTCCAGCATGCCCTGGATGGTGCCGTCCTCACCGTAGGCGCCGTGCAGCACGGGGAAGACCACGTCCACGTCGGCGAGCGCCCGGGGCCCTTCGGTCGGGTCGAGCACGAGCAGCCCGCCGCCGGTGGGGTCGGTGCGCAGCACGATGTCCGTGCCGGACTCCGCGGTGATCTCCGGCAGCCGACGGGCGTTGATCGCCAACTGACCGGGGTCGCCGTTGGTGAGCACCCACTGGCCGGCCCGGGTGATACCGACCGGCACCACCTCGAACTCGTCCGGATCCAGCGCGCCGAGCACACTGCCGGCGCTGACGCACGAGATGCCATGTTCCGGGCTGCGGCCGCCGAAGACGATCGCCACGCGGGTCTTGCCTGGGGTGGTCACTGTGATCACCTTTCCGGGACGCACTGCTGGCGCTCTCCCGGATGACCTTACTGTGCGTGGCGGACGGGGGTAGCCGATACCCTGCGGGAACGCAACACGGCCGCAAACGGTCAACTAGCCATATACGGAACGTAATCGTGCGGTCGGGGTCAGCCGGCCAGCTCACGCTCGCCGTACGCGTGCCGGCGGCCGATGGCGAGCACCTTGACCCGCTGCCGGCCGGCCCGCACCATGCCGAGCGCCATGAAGGCGCCGGCGATCCGGTCGGCGGCCTCGCGACTGTTCGCGCCGACCACCTGGCGGCGTCGCTCCGGGGCCAGCCGCTCGTTCCGACCATCCACCTCGTACGGGCGGACGTCGGTCAGCACCACCAGGAAACGTGTCATCGCCGGCCGTCCCGGCGCTCGCCGAAAACCCGCTGACCAGTCTGCACGTCGATGCCCTTCCGGTAGCCGACCTCCTGGCGTGGCACGCGACGGTCGGGTACGGGGGAAAACCCGACCGCCGCGCGCCTCATCCCCTCCGGTCGCTCACCACCACCGTCGCCACGACAACCGGCGGTGAGGACGCGCTAACAGATTGACAGCTCCATGGGCATGAATGCAACTCTCACTGGCGTTCTCTCATGTACAGCTTCCCAAATACGTGCGACCATCTATACATGGCTCCGAAGACCGCACGTGCCCGTCGATTGGGCATCGCCCTGCGCCACCATCGGGAGGCCGCCGGCCTCACCCTGGAGACCGCGGCCGACGAGATCAACAGCACCCGCAGCACGCTCTCCCGCTACGAGAACGCGCAGACCCTGGTCAACCCGGCCACCGTGCGCGCGTTGCTCACCCTCTACGGAGTCGGCGCGGACGAGGTCGCGGCCGCCGTCCAGCTCGCCAAGGACGCGCGCAAGCCAGGCTGGTGGGTGTCCTACTCGTACCTGCTCGACCGGCGCACCATCGACTTCATAGCGCTGGAGGCTGAGGCCGTCGCCATCGCGAACTTCGAGCCGTCGGTGGTGCCTGGGCTGTTGCAGACCGCCGACTACATCCGCGGCGTGATGCGGGGCGGGCCACACACCCTCAGCGACAACGACGTCGAGGAGCGGGTGCGCATGCGGCTGGACCGGCAACAGCGGATCTTCGAGGAGGACCCGCCGATCTTCGACGCGATTCTCGACGAGGCCGCGCTGCTCCGTCCGGTGGGTGACGATTCCGCGCAACAGGGGCAGCTGAGCCACCTGCTCAAGATGAGCGAGCTACCGAACATCACCGTCCAGGTGATCCCACTGGTCGCCGGCTACCACCGGGGTACCCGTGGCTCCCTGCACATCCTCGAGTTCGCCGACCCGGAGGACCCGATCATCGCCTCCGTGGAGACGGTCGCCGGGCAGATGATCCTCGACCGTCCCGGCGACCTGCGTACCTGCACCAAGATCATGGAGCACCTGCGCACCGTCGCGCTCAGCCCGACGGACAGCCGCGAGGCAATCTTCAAACTCCTGAAGGGACGGTAATGCGATGACACCGACGACCAACGGCGCGGCGGCCGTGACGGGCTGGCGCAAGAGCAGCCACAGCGGTGACGAGGGCGCCTGCGTCGAGATGGCGGTCGTCCCCGGCACGGTCGCCGTACGCGACTCCAAGGACCCGCACGGCCCGCTGCTGATCTTCCGGCCGTCGGCGTGGACCGCCTTCGCCCAGGCTCCGCCGACCCGCTGAGCCGCGGAGGGACCACACCCCAGAGCCGCTGACCGGGCCGGTAAGGGCACCGCCGGCCCGGTCAGCCCCTCCGCCTAGTCGCCGACCAGCGGTGGCGGCGACGGCAGCGCACGGAACGCCTCCAGCGCCGCCAGCGCCACGCCCCGCGCACCAGCCATGTCGCGGTCCGGCACCAGTGCGAAGGTGGCCAGGGCAGCCTGTTCCGCCCGGAGCAGGGTGTGCTCGCGCACGGCGGCCAGGAACCAGTCGCGGAACGCCGCGTCCGTCTCCACCACCCCACCACCGACGAAGTAGGCGTGCGGATCGGTGAAGTTCGACGCGATGGTGAACAGCGCGCCCAGTGCCCTCGCCTGCTGGGCGAAGACTTCCCGGGCCAGTTCGTCGCCCCGCTCGCCGTAGCCGCGTACCAGCTTCGCCGCGCGCTCCGGCGACTCACCGATCAGCGGATGCCCCGGAAAGCGGGTCAACCAGTACGGCAACAGGTTGTGCTCGATCGCGGTCAACGACACGACGCTCTCGACGTCACCGGCGAAGCCGCAGGCGCAGATCGGCACCGGTTGACCCGGTGCCAACACGGTGGTCAACGGAATCTGCACATGTCCCAGCTCGCCGGCCATTCCCGCCGCGCCGGAGATCACCCGGCCGTGCTCGACCAGGCCGCCACCCAGTCCGGTGCCGACGATCGCCGACACCGACGAGCACCGCATCGCGTCGGCCCCGAAGTGGACGTGATGGGCGTAGAGCGCAGCGGCATTGCCGTCGTTGTGGTAGATCACCGGTAGCCCAAGCCGACGTTCGAGGGCGCCCCGCACGTCATAGCCGCGCCAGGCCGGCTGGGAGAAGTTCGTGGAGCCCTTCGACGAGATGACGCCGCTGGCACTGGCCGGACCGGGCGTGTCCAGACCGACCGCACCGACCTGTTCGCGGGGCACCCCGGTGAGGGCCAGCACGCCGTCGAAGGCGTCCGCCATCGCCGCCACCGCCGCCTCCGGGCCCTCCTGCACCCGGCTCGGCGTCTCCACCAGGCGGTCGACCAGGAATCGTCCGTCGAGCGTGAGCACGGTGGCGTTGTTGGTCGTGCCACCGTTGTCGATCCCGACGACCACCGTTGCGCTGTCCACCCGAGTTCCGCCTCCCGCCGTCACACCTGACGTGAGGCTAGTTCTCGTACCGCCCGCCCGCCACGTCGTCCGGGTATCGACCCAGCATCGCGATGGCGTCGGAGGCTTCGTCGCGTACCACCGACGGCACCAGTCCGACCTCGGTCAGCACCGCCCGGAACCGGTCCACCTGCCCCTGGCCGACCTCCACCACCAGATGCCCGCCGGGCGCGAGCCAGTCCGGCGCGGCAGCGGCCAGCCGGCGCAGCACGGCCAGCCCGTCGGGCCCACCGTCGAGCGCCGCGGCGGATTCGTACCGGCGCGCCTCCGGAGGCAGCAGCGCCATCGCCGCCGTCGGCACGTACGGGGCGTTGGCCACCACCAGGTCGAGGCGACCGCGCCAGGCCGCCGGTAGTGGATCGAAGAGGTCACCGGCGAAGACCGGCGCCCCCACGGCGGTCAGGTTCCGCCGGGCGCAGGCCACCGCCGCCGGATCCACGTCGACCGCGGCCAGCAGCCGGGGCGCGACGAGCCGACGCGCCAGCACCCGGCTGATCGCACCGGAGCCACAACACAGCTCCACCACGGTCGCGGCCGGTCCGGTCACCCGGGCCGCCGCCGAGACCAGCAGGGCGGTACGCGCCCGGGGCACGAAGACGCCCGGGTCGACGTCGATCCGTTCACCGCAGAACTCCGCCCAGCCCAGCAGGTACTCCAGCGGCTCACCGGCGACCCGCCGGTCGACCAGCCCCGCCAGCCTCTGCGGGCCGCCGCCCGCCGCCACCAGCAGGCGAGCCTCCTCCTCGGCCCACACGCAACCGGCCTGCCGCAACCGGGCGACCAGGGCTTCGTACGCGGCCGGGGAGACCGGTGCGCCCATCAGGCGGCTGCCTCCAGCGCGGCCGTGACATCGGCGACCAGGTCGGCGGTGTCCTCCACCCCGCAGGAAAGCCGGACGAAACCGGGCTCGGTGTCGTCGCCCCACTGTGCCCGCCTGTCCGCCGTGGTGTGCAGGCCGCCAAAAGAGGTCGCTGCGGCGACCAGCCGGGCCGCGTCGAGGAAGCGGGCGACCCGGTGGGCGCTGCCGAGATCGAAAGAGAGCACGCCCGGCATCCGGCGCAGTTGCCGCGTCGCCACCGGATACGCCGGGTCCTCCGGCAGGCCCGGCCAGCGCAGGCCGGAGACGTTGACGCGGTCGGCCAGCAGCCGGGCCAGCGCCGCCGCGTTCGCCGTCTGCCGGGCCAGGCGCAGATCGAGGGTGGCCAACGACCGGTGGGCCAGCCAGGCGTCGAACGCGCCGGGCACCGAACCGGTCGCGGTACGCCAGGCGGTGACCGTCGACAGCAGCTCCGCCGACCGGGTGGCGACATAGCCGAGCAACAGATCGGAGTGCCCGGTCAACGCCTTGGTGCCGGAGGCCACGACCACGTCGGCACCGAGGTCCAGCGGCCGCTGCCCGAGCGGGGTCGCGGTGGTGTTGTCCACCGCCAGCAACGCACCGGCGGCGTGCGCCTGCTCGGCCAGCGCCGGCAGGTCCACGACGTCGAGCCCCGGGTTGGCCGGCGTCTCCACCAGCACCAGCCGTACCCCGTCGAGGTCCGGGTACGGCCCGACGGTCGGCGCGAACAGCACCCGTACGCCGTTGCCGGCAAGGGTGTCGGTGGCGAACGCGCGCACCGGGAAGTACCCGTCGGCGGGCAGCACCACCACGTCGCCGGCCCGCAGCACCGCCAGCAGCAACCCGGTTATCGCCGCCTGCCCGCTGGCGAAGACCCGGCAGTCGCCGCCCTCAAGCTCACCCACCGCGGCCTCCAGCAGCCGCCGGGTCGGATTGTCCGGACGCCCGTACCCGTTCGGCGACGCCGCCGGCCCCTGCCGGGGGTCGAGATGGTACGGCGCGGCGAACACCGGCCCGGGCAGGAACGGCGTGCCGGGGGTGGGCTCGGGCAGGCCGGCGTGCACGCATCGGGTGCCGTCCCCCGGCGACGGGTGGTCATACGGCTGCGGGGCGTCACGCTCGCTCATGGTGCTGCTCACTCCGGCTTCGTGGTACGGCTCATCAGGGCCTGGACCGCCAGTCGCGGGTCCACCCCCTCGTGGCAGACCAACTCGACCTGCTCGGTGATCGGCATCTCCACCCCGTGCGCGCGGGCCAGATCCCGGATCGCCAGCGCACTCTTGACCCCCTCGGCGGTCTGCCGGGTGGCCACCCGCGCCTCCTCCAGGCTGGCACCCCGACCGAGGTGCTCGCCGAAGGTGCGGTTGCGGGCCGACGGCGACGAGCAGGAGGCCACCAGATCACCCATCCCGGCGAGACCCGCGAAGGTGAGCGGATCCGCGCCGAGGGCCACCCCGAGCCGGGCTGTCTCGGCCAGCCCACGGGTGACCAGCATCGCCCGGGTGTTGTGCCCGAAACCCATCGCGGTGGCGATCCCGTACGCCAGCGCGATCACGTTCTTGACCGCCCCGCCCAGCTCGCAGCCGATCACGTCGTCGTTGGTGTACGGGCGGAAGTAGGGCGTGGTGATCGACCGCTGCACCAGGGTGGCCCGGTCGGAATCGGTGCAGGCGACCACGGTGGCGGCGGGTTGCTCCGCGGCGATCTCCGGCGCCAGGTTGGGGCCGGAGACCACCACCACCCGGTCGGCCGCGACCTCGGCGGTCTCGACGATCACTTCGCTCATCCGCTTGGTGGTGCCGAGCTCGATGCCCTTCATCAGCGACACCAGGGTGGCCTCGGGGTGCAGGTGCTCCACCCACTCGGCGAGGTTGCCACGTAGGGTCTGCGACGGCACCGCGAGCACCACCATCTCAGCGCCCTTGATCGCCTCAACGGGGTCGCCGGTTCCGGTGACCCGCTCCGGCAGCACCACCCCGGGCAGGTACTCCGGGTTGCGCCGCTCCGCGCGGATCACGTCGGCGATCGACTGTCGCCGCGCCCAGAGCGTCACCTCCCGGCCGGCGTCGGCGAGGATCTTCGCGAACGCCGTACCCCAGGATCCCGCCCCCAGCACCGCCACCTGCCCACTCACGCCGCCGCCTCCCTGCGGTCGGCATCGTCGTGAGGCACCACCGCACCGCACCGATGATTCACTCGCTGACGCTCGCTCATGCCGGCACTCCGCTGACGCTCCATGCCGTCATGAGGCACCAACGCACCGCACCGATGATTCACTCGCTGACGCTCGCTCATGCTGCCGCCTCCGGACGCTGGCGGTCGGGCTGCGGGCGGGTGGTGCGCTGCCACAGCGGCGGTGGTGTCCCGCCCCGGATGTCGGCGAGCATGTCCCGCAGGCGCAGCATGATCACGTCGGTCATCTCCTCCAGCACCTGGCGGCTCGGGGCGGCGCCGGCCCAGCGGCTCAGGTCGATCGGTGGCCCGGCGACCACGGTCACCGGAATCCGGGGGCGCAGGTTGATCCGGGCCCGCCGCGGATCGAAGATCCGCTCCGGTCCCCACATCGCCAGCGGCACCACCGGGGCGCCGGTGGCCAGCGCCAGCCGGGCCGCGCCGGTCTTGCCCTTCATCGGCCACAGGTCCGGTTCCCGGCTGGTGGTGCCCTCCGGGTAGATGATCACGGCTCCGCCCGCGTCGAGCGCCTTGACCAGGGCGTCCAGCGACTTCACCGCGTCGACCGAGCCCCGCTCGACCGGAATCTGCTTACACCGGTGCAGGATCCAGCCGATCACCGGCACCTTGAACACGCTCGCCTTGCCGAGGAACTGCGGCCACCGCCCGGCGTCGTAGACGAAGTGCGCCGAGACCAGCGGGTCGGCGTGCGAGATGTGGTTCGGCACGATGATCACGGGACCGTCCTGGTCCAGGTGCTCCATGCCCCGCCAGGTACGCCGGGTCCAGACGGTCATCACCGGCTTCACCAGCACCACGGCGAACCATTGCCAGAATCCCAGCCTCCGCCGACCCACCGTGCCTCCTCGTGCCCGCCCCGACCCGCCCACCGGAGAAGCCCGGTGAGGTCCGCAGCCGAAATCATGCCTGCTCGCCCCGGGTACGGCCAGTGAGGGTACCGCCGCCCGGCTGGCAGGATGGCAGGTGTGACACAGCCCTGGACGGTGGTGGTGCCGGTCAAACGCCTGGCAGCCGCGAAGACCCGGCTGCGTGGCGGGCTGCCGGGCGTACCCCATCAGGATCTGGCCCTGGCGCTGGCCGCCGACACGCTGGCCGCGGTGCGGGCCTGCCCGGGGGTGGCCGAGATAGTGGTGGTCACCGATGACGCCCAGGTCACCGGCACGGCCCGGTCCAGTGGTGCCCGGGTACTGCCGGACGTCGCGGACGCCGGGCTCAACGCCGCGTTCCGGCACGGCGTGGCGGACGTCGCCGGCTGGGTGGCCGGGCTCACCGCCGATCTGCCCGCCCTGCGGCCGGCCGAGCTGGCGGCGGCGCTGCACGCGGCGCTGACCGGTCCGCCGGGGATACGCCGGTTCGTGGCCGACACGCCGGGCACCGGCACCGTGCTGCTGGCCGCCCCGCCGGGCGTACCCCTGGATCCGCGCTTCGGAGCCGGCTCGGCCGCCGCGCACGCGGCCAGCGGCGCCCGCCCGCTCACCGGCGACTGGCCGAGCCTGCGGCGCGACGTGGACACCGCCGACGACCTGGCCGCCGCGGCGCGGCTCGGGCTGGGTTCGCGCACCGCGGCGCTGACCGTCGGCTGTTTCACCGAATCCTTCTCGACCTGACGGCGCGGGCGTTCACGCACCGCGCCCCACGGTTCGGTACGGTGCTGGCATGCAGGGCACGGTGGCGACCTTCGACGCGGCGAGCCGCAGCGGGCTGCTGCTGCTGGACGACGGCACCGAGCTGCCCTTCCCGGCCCGGGCGTTCGACGCCTCCGGGCTGCGCCTGCTCCGCCTCGGCCAGCGGGTCCGCGTGGAGACCGACGCCGCCGGCGACGTCGTACGCGTGACACTGCCGACGATGTCCTGACAACCCGCCGCAAGTTCATTTTGCGTTAACCGAGTTCGGGTGATTATGGGCGGGTGAGCACCCCTCGCGAACGCCACCCCAGCCCCGCCGCCACCGACGACACCACCAGCCGCAACGGAGGTCGCCCCCGGGGGACCGACGGGCGGTTCCAGAGCACCCGCCCGATCCCCGACGACGCCCCGGCCAACGACCCGGCGGCGGCCTCCGCCGGGCTGGAGGAGGTGCTGGATCCGGTCTCGGAACCGGGCCTGCCGCAGCCCGCCGACGACCCGACGCCGGCCCATCCGCTGCCGGAAGACCGGTTCCTCAACCGGGAGCTGTCCTGGCTCGACTTCAACGCCCGGGTGCTCGCCCTGGCCGAGGACCAGAACAACCCGTTGCTGGAGCGGGCCAAGTTCCTGGCCATCTTCGCCAGCAACCTCGACGAGTTCTACATGGTGCGGGTGGCCGGGCTGCAACGCCGGCTCTCCGCCGGCCTACCGGTACGGGGCGGCGACGGGCTGCCCCTGCGTACCCAACTCGCGCTGATCTCCGAGAAGGCCGCCGCGCTGGTGGCCCGGCAGGCCGCCTGTTACGTCGACGACCTGGTGCCGAAGCTCGCCGCCGAGGACATCCGGGTGCTGCGCTGGTCCGACCTCGGCGATGCCGAGCGGGAACGGCTGCGCACCTACTTCCGGGAGAAGATCTTCCCGGTGCTCACCCCGCTGGCGGTCGACCCGGCCCACCCGTTCCCGTACATCTCGGGCCGATCGCTCAACCTGGCTGTCGCGGTACGCGATCCGGACGGCGGGCCGGAGCTGTTCGCCCGGGTGAAGGTGCCCAACAACGTGCCCCGGTTCGTCCGGGTCGACCGGGACCATGCCGGGGTCCGCATGCTGCCGGTGGAAGATCTCATCTCGGTGCACCTAGGTCAGCTCTTCTCCGGCATGCAGGTGGTCGAGTGCCACCTGTTCCGGGTCACCCGCAACGCCGAGGTCGAGGTCGACGAGGACCGGGACGAGGATCTGCTCCAGGCGCTGGAGCGGGAACTGGCCCGGCGCCGCTTCGGCCCGCCGGTACGGTTGGAGGTGGCCGCCTCGATCTCCGACCACATGCTGGAACTGCTCGTCCGGGAACTGGACATGGATACCCAGGACGTGCTGCGGGTCCGGGGCCTGCTGGATCTCTCCGCGCTGTGGCAGCTGTACGGCGAGGCCGACCGGCCCGATCTGAAGGACCCGCCGTTCGTCCCGGCCACCCATCCGCGGCTCGCCGAGGGCGAGGTGCCGCGCAGCGTCTTCGCCACCCTGCGCGACGGCGACGTGCTGGTGCATCACCCGTACCACTCCTTCGCCACCAGCGTGCAACGCTTCATCGAGCAGGCCGCCGCCGACCCGAACGTGCTGGCCATCAAGCAGACGCTCTACCGCACCAGCGGTGACTCACCGATCGTGGACGCGCTTGTCGACGCCGCCGCCGCCGGCAAGCAGGTGGTGGTGCTCGTCGAGTTGAAGGCCCGCTTCGACGAGGTGGCGAACATCGGGTGGGCCCGGACCCTGGAACGGGCCGGCTGCCACGTGGTGTACGGCCTGGTCGGTCTCAAGACCCACTGCAAGACCGCCCTGGTGGTACGCCAGGAGGGCAACCAGATCCGCCGTTACTGCCACATCGGCACCGGCAACTACCATCCGAAGACCGCCCGGCTCTACGAGGACTTCGGCATGCTCACCGCCGACCCGGAGATCGGCGCCGACCTGACCGACCTGTTCAACGTGCTCACCGGGTACAGCCGGCAGACCGCGTACCGGCGGCTGCTGGTGGCACCGCAGGGCATCCGCAGCGGCCTGATCGAGCGGATCGAACGGGAGATCAACCACGTCCGGCTGGGCATGCCGGGGCTCGTCCAGTTCAAGGTCAACTCGCTGGTCGACGAGGAGATCACCGACGCGCTGTACCGGGCCTCCCAGGCCGGTGTGCACGTCGATCTGA
The DNA here is from genome assembly GCF_018070435.1 of Micromonospora sp. C51. Classification (NCBI taxonomy): domain Bacteria; kingdom Bacillati; phylum Actinomycetota; class Actinomycetes; order Micromonosporales; family Micromonosporaceae; genus Micromonospora; species Micromonospora sp. C51. Next base: position 46,927 of record NZ_JAGPXQ010000020.1, read on the forward strand.
TCATCCGAGGGATGTGCACGTTGCGACCGGGAGTACCCGGGCTGTCGGAGAACATCCGGGTGCACTCGATCCTCGGCCGCTTCCTGGAACACTCGCGGGTCTTCCGCTTCGGCAACAACGGCGACGCGGAGTTCTGGATCGGCTCCGCCGACCTGATGCACCGCAACCTGGATCGACGGGTGGAGGCGCTGGTCCAGGTCACCGACCCGGTGGCCCGGGCCGAGCTGGACCATGTGCTCAGTGCCGCGATGAGCCCCGACGTGGACGCGTTCGAGCTGGCCGGCGACGGCACCTGGAGCCGCCGGGCGGGCCGGCCGGAGGCACCGCTGAGCCACCTTCAGCACCTGCTGCTGCGTCGCGTCGGCAGTACGGCCGGCTGACCGGATCGGAATAGGCTGAGCAGATGGTCGAGGAGGAACGGAAGTTCACGGTGAAGTCCGGGTGGCTGCTGCCCGACCTCTCCCCCGCCGTGCCGGCCTCGGGGAGCGTCCGGGCGCTGGCACCGGCGACCCTCGTCGCCACCTACCACGACACCGTGGATCTCCGGCTGGCCCGGGCGGGCGTCTCGCTGCGGTACCGCGAGGGTGACGAGGTGCCGTGGACGGTGAAGTTGCCGACCGGCAGCCCCGGCCTCCGCCACGAGATCTCCCGCCCAGGCGCCGTCGACGCGATGCCGACGGAACTGGTCGAGCTGGTCACGGTGTATCACCGGGGCGCCGCGCTGACCCCGGCGGCGGTGGTGCGCACCGTCCGGCACGCTCAGGAGATCGTCGACGAGACCGGCCGGGTGCTGGTCGAGGTGGTCGACGACCAGGTCACCGTGCTGGACGCCGAGGGTGCCACCACAAGTGCCTTCCGCGAGGTGGAGGTCGAGCGCAAGGCCGGTGACGGGGCACTGCTCGACCGGCTCACCGAGCTGCTGCGTGCTGCCGGCGCCCAGGGTGGCGACTTCACTCCCAAGCACGTACGCGCGCTCGGCCGGGCGGCCACCGCCGAACCGGACCTGGTGGCCCCGGACGAGTTGCCGGCCGATCCGAGTGCCGCGGCGGTGGTCACCGAGGCGGTACGCCGTGAGGTGGCTCGGCTGTTGGCACACGACCCGCTGGTCCGGCTGCGCGCACCGGTCGGCGACGACGACACCGCCGTGCACCAGATGCGGGTGGCCTGCCGGCGGTTACGCAGTGACCTGAAGACCTTCGGCCCGCTGGTCCGCCCCGCGTGGGCCCGGCCGCTGCGTACCGAGTTGAAGTGGCTGGCGGATGCCCTGGGGCCGGCCCGGGACACGGAGGTGCTGCGGGAGCGGTTGCGTCGCACCGCCGCCGCCGACCCGGTCAGCCCGGTGGACCCGGCGGCAGTCGACCGGCTGGACGCCGTGCTCGCCGGTTGGCAGGAGGAGGCGCTGACCGGGGTCGACGAGGCGCTGCGCTCGCCCCGGTACCTCGCCCTGGTCGACGCGCTGGTGTTGGCCGCCCGGGCGCCACGACTCACGCCCCGGTCGGACGCACCGGCCCGGCGGGTGCTGCCTCGAATCGTGGCCCGTCCGTGGCGGCGGCTGGCCGGCACGACGAAGAAGCCCGGCGGCGTCACGATGTTGCATCCGACCGGGCCCGACGAGCAGTGGCACACCGTGCGCAAACAGGGCAAGCAGGCCCGTTCGGCGGTGACGGCGGTGGCGCCGGTGCTCGGCGGCGACGCGGCGAAGTTGGCCCGGGCGCTGGCGAAGGTGCAGAACCTGCTCGGTGAGCACCAGGACGCAGCGGTGGCCGCCGAGACCTGGCGGGCGGTGGCCGAGACTCGGCCCGCCGACCATCAGTTGGCGGTGGCCGCGGGACGGCTGTTGGAACGCGAGCGGGCAGCCGTGCGGCGGGCACGCGCCGACTTCCCGTACGCCTGGCGGCGAGCCAGCCGGCGACGCCGGACCCGGTGGCTGGCGTGACCGCGATCCGGGCGGCCGGCGGCGTGGTGTGGCGACCGGCGGCGGTCGACCGTGTCGAGGTGTGCCTGGTGCACCGGCCCCGGTACGGGGACTGGACGCTGCCGAAGGGCAAGTTGGAGCCGGGCGAGCATCCGTTGCTGGCCGCCGCCCGCGAGGTTGCCGAGGAGGCCGACGCGCAGGCCGCGCCGCAGCTACGGCTGCCTTCGGTGCGGTACCGCAGCGAAGGCCGACTCAAGGTGGTCGACTACTGGTCGATGCGGGCGGTGGGCACCGGCGGATTCCAGCCGGACACCGAGGTCGACGAGATCCGTTGGCTGACTGTGGACGACGCGATGACCCTGGTGAGCTATCCGCACGACGTGGAGGTGCTGGCCGCGTTCGCGGCGCTGCCGCCGGTCACCGCGGCCCTGGTGCTGGTGCGGCACGGCCACGCCGGCAAGCGGCTGGCCTGGCCCGGCCCGGACACCGGGCGACCGCTGGACGCCCGTGGCTGGTCCGAGGCGCACGCGTTGGCACCGCTGATCGGGCTGATCCGCCCGGCACGGCTGCTCTCCGCCTCGCCCCGCCGGTGCGTGCAGACCCTCGACCCGGCGGCCGCGTTGTTGGATCTGCCGATCGAGATCTGCGGTGACCTGGACGAGCCGAGCGCCGGCCAGCAGCCCGACGAGTGCGTGCTGGCCGCCGCCGCCCGCCTGGCGGCGCTGGGCGCCGCCGGGGAACCGGCGGCGGTGTGCAGTCAGGGCAAGGTGATTCCCGGCGCGCTGGAGCGGTTGGCCGGGCGGTGCGGCGACTGGACCACCGGCAAGGGCGGCGGTTGGCTGCTCGCCTTCACCGGTGACCGCCTCGTCGCCGCCGACCGCCTCTGACCGGCTGCCAATCTCAGCGGTCGGGCAGGGTGAGGGTGACGGCTACCGGCAGGTGGTCGCTGGCGGTGCTCGGCACCGCGACCGGGTCGGCGGCGGTCAGGTCGGGTGAGACGAAGACGTGGTCGATCTGCTCGTGCGGATCGTCCGCCGGGCTGGTCGGCAGCGGGCGGGCGGCGGCGAGCGCGTCGACCAGGCCGGCGCTGGTGAACGCGGTGAAGGCCGGATCGCCCGGCTCGGTGTTGAGGTCACCGGCGACCACCAGCGGCGCGCCGTCGGCGTACCCGGTGGCGAAGTCCGCGACGGCACGGGCCTGGACCACCGGGTCCGCACCGGGCGGCGGTTGCAGGTGGGTGCTCACCACGGCCAGGCGTACGCCGGCACTCAGGTCGACGGTGACGCCGAGCGCCTGCGCCCCGGTCGGCGCGCCCACCGCCGGCAGCGGACGGGTACGCGCCCGTTGCACCGGCCAGCGACTGAGCACCGCGTCCCCCCACAGCGGGTCGGCGGCGGGCGCGAAGACGTAGGGCATCCCCAGCCGGGCGGCGAGCAGGCCCAGCGTGTCGTGGCCACCGTTGAGCAGCCACCCCCGGTCGACCTCGCTGAGCACCACCACGTCGGCCCGACCGACCGCCCGGTCCAGGGCGGTGAGGTCGAGGCGGCCGTCGAGACCGAAGCCCATCCGGATGTTGTACGCCACCAGCCGCACCCGCTCCGGCGGCCCGCCCCGGTTGCTGGCTACCAGCCACGGTCCGTGCAGCCAGGCGGCGGCGAGGGCGACGACGGCGGCCAGCACCGCGAGCCGCCGCCGGGGAAGCCCTGGCGCGGGTTCCGCCGGCGGTGGCCGGTGCCCGCCGGACGTGGTCACGCCGCGCATCGCGACCACCCCGGTCAGGGCGGCCACCACGGCCGGTACCCACTCGTTGGGATAGCCGAGGTCGTAGGCGGCGTAGTACACCAGCGCGGCGATGGCGAAGACGAGCATCCCGCCCACCGCCGCGTAGGCCGGGCCGGTGCCGGTTCGGACGGCCCGCTGCGACGACGGTCCGTCAGCGGCCAGGCCGAGGCAGCCGCCCAGCCCCGCCGCGCTGACCAGGATGGCGAAGGTGAACAGCGTCGGCGGGCCGTAGCCGAACAGCAGGGCCCCGGCCAGCAGCAGCACCGGTGGCACCGCCCGCCACCGTCGGCGCACCGGAGTCAACGCACCGAGCAGGAACAGTGGTGCCGCGACACCCAGCGGTGCCAACGCGAACGGCGGCGGCGCGGCGGTGCCCGCCTCGCCGTACCAGTAGGACATGGCGCTGATCGCAACGGCGGGTGACAGCGCCACCATGCCGCCGAGCAGCAGCGCCGGCCCGACCAGCAGCCAGGCCCGGCGGGTCGGCGGGGCATGGTCGTCGACCGGCGGGCCGGCACCGTCCACCGGCAGCGTGACGCCGCGGCCGCGACCGAACGCCGTCTCGGTGGCCAGCAGCGCGGCCACCACCGCCACGCTGGCCACCCACGCCGGCCATCGCTCCCACCACACCAGGTCGTACGTGCCGAGCAGGGCGTGGCCCAGCGCGCTCGCGGTCAGCCCCAGCACCAGCCCGGGCAGCGGGTGCGCGACCCGGGCGGCGGTGGCGGCCAGCCAGACCAGACCGGCGAGCAGACCGGCGCTGGCCAGCCACAGTTGGGCGCGGCCACCCGGCGCGGCGGTGAGGGCGAGCCGGGCGGCACCGAGCACCAGCGCCGCCGTGATACCGACGGTGGCGGGGCCGACCCGCGCGACGAGGGCCGGCGCGGCGAGCGCCAGCACGAACCAGCCGACCGCGAACGCCCCGAGCAGCTCGGCCGGGGTCGACGCGGCCTGACCGAAGATGGTGATGACCGAGGGCAGGAAGACCCGCAGCACGTCGGTCAGGACGACGATTCCCAGGGCCAGGGCGGCGGTGCCGAGACGACGCTGGCTCAACGCGGTTCTCTTTCCGGCGAGGGGTGGTGCGGCGATTCTGCTGGCCGGGTCCCGGGCCGGTCAACGGTTCCCCACCGTGGCGGTGAACCGTCGGGGTGGACATGGCGAGGGCACCCACCGTGCCGGCGGGCGCCCTCGTCGTACGTCCGGCTCAGCGCCGGGTCGCAGCCTTCCTGGCCGGCGCCTTCTTCGCCGGTGCCTTCTTGGCCGCAGCGGTCTTCCGGGCCGCCGTCGCCTTGGTCGCCGCGGCGGTCTTCTTCGCCGGGGCGGCCTTCTTGGTGGCAGCCTTCTTCGCCGGAGCGGCCTTCGCGGTCGTCTTGGTCGCGGTGGTCTTCTTGGCCGCCGCGGTCTTGCTCGCCGTGGTCTTCTTGGCGGCGGTGCTCTTCGCCGCGGTCGTCTTCTTCGCCGCGGTCGCCTTGGCACCGGTGGTCTTGGCGGTGGCTCCGGCGGTCTTCTTCGCCGCAGCCGTGGCCTTCGGCACCTTGCCGCTGGCCACCATCTCCTTGAACCCGGCACCGGGGCGGAACGTCGGCACCGAGGTCTTCTTGACCTTCACCGCCTCCCCCGTACGCGGGTTGCGGGCTGTTCGCGCGCCCCGTACACGCTTCTCGAACGCTCCGAAACCGGTGATCGCCACTTTCTCGCCCTTGGTGACCGCCGCCTGGACCTCAGCGAGGACCGCGTCGAGCGCGGTCGTCGCCGTTTTCCGGTCCCCCAGGCGAACGGCGAGCGCCTCGATGAGCTCGGCCTTGTTCACGACTTCCTCCTGATTGTGCAACTGACTCGACGCGAGCCATTCTGCGCGCACGGTATGCCCTGTGCTGGCGGGACACAAACATTCGGCGGAAAAAAGCCCTTGTGTCGTAACGGATTCGCCCCCACCGGTGGCACCGGTGGGGGCGAAATCGGCTACGGATCGGGGCGTTCGGGCTACGCGACCCGGGGCAGGAAGGCCGGTCGGTCGGCCTCGAAGGCGCTGATCCGGTCCTCGTGGCGGAGGGTGAGTCCAATGTCGTCCAAGCCCTCCATCAGCCGCCACCGGCTGAAGTCGTCGAGCGGGAACGACCAGGTGGCGGTGTCGACCCGCACCTCACGCGCGGTCAGGTCGACGACGATCGGGGTGGTCGGATTCTCCTCGACCAGGCTCCAGATTTCTTCGACGGCTTTCAATTCGAGCTCGACCGGAAGCAGGCCTTCCTTCAGGGCGTTCCCGCGGAAGATGTCACCGAAGCGCGGCGAGATCACCACTCGGAAGCCGTAGTCACGCAACGCCCACACGGCGTGCTCCCGCGATGACCCGGTGCCGAACTCCGGGCCGGCCACTAGAATCGACGCTCCCGAATAAGCTTGATCGTTGAGCACGAATGCCGGATCCTCACGCCACGCGCTGAACAGCCCGTCGGCGAATCCGGTCCGGGTCACCCGCTTGAGGTACACGGCGGGGATGATCTGATCAGTGTCCACGTCGGACCGCCGGAGCGGCAGGGCGGTGCCGGTGTGCACGGTGAACTTGTCCATGTCGCAGCCCTTCTACAGGTCGGCGGGAGCGGCCAGCCGGCCGACGACGGCGGTGGCAGCGGCCACCGGCGGGCTGACCAGGTGGGTACGCCCACCCCGGCCCTGGCGGCCCTCGAAGTTGCGGTTGGAGGTCGAGGCGGCGCGCTGCCCCGGCGAGAGCGTGTCCGGGTTCATGCCCAGACACATGGAGCAGCCGGCGAAGCGCCATTCGGCACCGGCGTCGCTGAAGACCTTGTCCAGCCCCTCCGCCTCGGCGGCCTCCCGTACCGCGGCCGAGCCGGGTACCACCAGCATGCGTACCCCGTCGGCCACCCGGTGGCCGCGCAGCACGTCGGCGGCGGCCCGGAGATCCTCCAGGCGCCCGTTGGTGCACGAACCAACGAAGACCACGTCGACGGGGAGGTCCCGCAGCGCGGTGCCGGGGCGCAGGTCCATGTACGCCAGGGCGCGACGGGCGGCGGCCCGCTCCGGCTCGGTGACGAACTCCTCCGGATCCGGCACGACCGCGCCCAGCGGTGCGCCCTGCCCGGGGTTGGTGCCCCAGGTGACGAACGGCGTGATCTCGGCGGCGTCCAGCGTCACCTCCGAGTCGAAGGTCGCGCCCTCGTCGGTGGGCAGCGTCCGCCAGTACTCCAGCGCCGCGTCCCAGTCGGCGCCGCTGGGTGCGTTGGGCCGCCCCTTCAGGTACGCGAAGGTGGTCTCGTCCGGCGCGATCATGCCGGCCTTGGCACCCCACTCGATGGACATGTTGGCGATGGTCATCCGCCCTTCCATGGACAGGGCCCGGATCGCCTCGCCCCGGTACTCCACGATGTGCCCGCGCCCGCCGCCGGTGCCGACCTTGGCGATCAGGGCGAGCACCAGGTCCTTGGCGGTGACCCCGGGGCCGAGCTGACCGTCGACGGTGACGGCCATCGTCTTCGGTCGGGCCTGCGGCAGCGTCTGGGTGGCCAGCACGTGCTCGACCTCGCTGGTGCCGATGCCGAACGCCAGGGCACCGAACGCGCCGTGCGTGGCAGTGTGCGAGTCGCCGCAGACGATGGTCATGCCGGGCTGGGTGAGGCCGAGCTGCGGGCCGATGACGTGCACGATGCCCTGGTTGGCGTCACCGAGCGGGTGCAGCCGTACGCCGAACTCGGCGCAGTTGCGCCGCAGCGTCTCGATCTGGGTGCGGGAGGTGGGGTCGGCGATGGTGAGCAGGTCGCCACGGCGCTGCTGGAACGAGGGATCGGCGTACCCGGTCGGGGTGTTGTGATCCTCGGTGGCCAGCGTGAGGTCGGTACGCCGCACCCGGCGGCCGGCCATGCGCAGACCGTCGAACGCCTGCGGGCTGGTCACCTCGTGCAGCAGGTGCAGGTCGATGAAGAGCAGATCGGGCTCACCATCGGCGGACCGGACGACGTGTGCGTCCCAGACCTTCTCGGCCAGGGTCCTCGGCTCAGGAGTGACTCCCACCATCTGGACATCCTAAATTCTGGGAGGTAAATTTCGGCTTGTGGGACACAGTATGAGCGGTGTCGGCGTTCTCGACAAGGCGGTGGTCATCCTGGCCGCCTGTGTCGACGGCGCCAGCCTGGCCGAACTCGTTGAACGCACCAAGCTGCCCCGAGCCACCGCGCACCGGTTGGCCCAGGCGCTGGAGATCCACCGGATGCTGGTCCGGGACACCCAGGGTCGCTGGCGTCCCGGTCCACGCCTGGGTGAGCTGGCCAACGCGGCGCCGGATGTGCTGCTGACCGCGGCCGAGCCACTCCTGGCCGCCCTGCGGGACGCCACCGGCGAGAGCGCCCAGCTCTACCTGCGCCGAGCGGACGAGCGCATCTGCGTGGCCGCCGCCGAGCGGGCCAGTGGGCTACGCGACACGGTGCCGGTCGGCTCGGTGCTGCCGATGATCGCCGGATCGGCGGCGCAGATCCTGCTCGCCTGGGAGCCGCCCGAGGCGGTGATGCCGCTGCTGCCCCGGTCGAAGTTCACCGGCCGCACCCTCGCCGAGGTACGCCGCCGAGGCTGGGCGCAGAGCGTCGCCGAACGCGAGGCCGGTGTGGCGAGCGTCTCAGCCCCGATCCGCGACCGCACCGGCCGGGTGATCGCCGCCATCAGCATCTCCGGCCCGATCGAGCGCCTGGGCCGCCGCCCCGGCGAACGCCACGCCATGGCCGTGGTCCGGGCCGGCCAACGCCTCTCCGGCCTCTGACCCCACCCGACCGACCCCGTTGATCAAGAAGTTTTGGTCGCCGCCACGCGGAGTCCAGGGCACAAACTTCTTGGTCAACTCCGCAAGGCGGGTGGGTGTGGTAGCCCCGACCGGATTCGAACCGGCGCTACCGCCTTGAGAGGGCGGCGTCCTGGGCCGCTAGACGACGGGGCCAGGGACTTTCCTGATTCACCAGCCCTGGTGGGCGGTGCGGCAGTAGTCTAGCCGCGCCGTCGTGACCGGCCCGACAGGGGGTGGCGCGTCGGGGATCACGCCGATCAGGCTGCCCCACTGAAGCGAAACGGCCCGCTCCGCAGTAGCGGAACGAGCCGTTGACCTGTAGCCCCGACCGGATTCGAACCGGCGCTACCGCCTTGAGAGGGCGGCGTCCTGGGCCGCTAGACGACGGGGCCAGAACACATCGCGGCACCACCCTTTGAGGGGCGGTGCCGCCGAACTCTACCAGATCTCGCTACCGGAGCCCCTCGCGGTGCATCGGTGCCGAACTCCACCAGAATCCAGCGGCCTCGATTCGTGACGAATCTCGGCTGCGCTGGGGTACCAGGACTCGAACCTAGACTAACTGAACCAGAATCAGTCGGGCTGCCAATTACCCCATACCCCATTGGCCCCTTGCGGCGCCGGGAACAAACTCTACCCTCCCGGCACCGACAGGCCAAATCGACTTCCCCAAACCACGCCTGAGCTGCCAAAACGGCGATCAGGCCGCCGACACGACCGGGTTCGTCAGCTCACCGATCCCTTCGATCCGGACGCTCACCGTATCCCCGTCGGTGAGCGGGCTAACCCCCGCCGGAGTGCCGGTCAACACGACGTCACCGGGCAGCAGCGTCATCACGTGTGAGACGTACGACACCAGAGCCGGCGCGTCGAAGACCATGTCCCCGGTGCGGCCCAGTTGCCGTACCTCCATCTCCTCCGGGTCGCGACCGACCTCGCAGCGGATTTCCAGGTCGGTGACGTCCAGCCCGGTGGTGATCCACGGCCCGATCGGACAGAACGAGTCGAACCCCTTGGCCCGGGTCCACTGGCTGTCGGAGCGCTGAAGGTCCCGAGCCGTGACGTCGTTGGCGCAGGTGTAGCCGAAGATGGCCCGTTCCGCCGCGGCCCGATCCGCCCGGCGGGCACCCGGCGCGCCGATCACCACCGCCAGCTCGGCCTCGTGCTCGACCTGCTTGCTGAACTCCGGTAGCCGGATCGCGTCCCGGGGACCGATGACCGAGGTCGAGGGCTTCAGGAACAACAGCGGCTCCTTCGGCACCTCCGCACCGTGTTCGGCGGCGTGCTCGGCGTAGTTGCGGCCGACACAGACCACCTTGCTGGGCAGGATCGGCGAGAGCAGCCGGACGTCGGACAACGCCCAGCGGACCCCGCTGAACGTGATCTGGCCGAACGGGTGGCCGGAGATCTCGGCGATGGTGAGCCCCTGCGGACCCGCCTCCGGCTCTCCCTCGACGACACCGAACGACATTCCCTTGGCATGAGCGAAACGAGCGATACGCACCAGGCCAATGTAGTGCGGCCGGCGGCCGATCGCCGCAGCTTACCCGCGCCGCCCACGGCCGGGGCCGGATTCGCCGCTTCGTACCCGCACGACGCGCGCCCGCACCTAGCGTCGGCTGCGGAGGTTCGTTCGTATGCCTGCATCGACACGACACCACAAGACCCTCGCCGCGATCGTGCACTGCGTCGGTCTGCTGACCGCGCTGCCGGTGTTGCCGACCGCCGCCGCCCCGGACGCTCCGGCGGCCACCGCCCCGCACGCTGCACCGGCCGGGCGGTTCCAGCCCGCAGCGGCCGCACCCGAGCCCAGCATGCCCGCGGCACCACCAGCGGTACCGACGCCGACCCGGGTGGTTTCGCCGGCCGCCAGGCCGAAGGTGAGCGTACGGGTAGCACCGGAGCACAGCGCCGCGCCCGGGTACCGGATCGAGGTCCGTAACGCCGGCAAGACCCCGGTGGAGACGACCGTCCGTCAGGAACTGCCTGAGGGCGTCTCGGCGACGACGGTCAGCGACGGAGGTCGGGTGGTACGCCCCGGCGGGTCGCCGGCCACCGAGGTGACCTGGCGGTTGAAGCTGCCGCCGGACAGCACCACCACGCTGGGTACCGCGCTCACCACGACCGCGTCCCGACAGCCGGTGACCGCACCGACGTGCGCCTTCGCCAGCGACGGCCGGCAGCCGTACGACTGCGCGAGCGCCACCTGGACGGCGCCAGGGATGGCGGCGTCGCAGTCGCCGGAGGCCACGGGCTGGCGTCGGCAGGCACCCGCGCTACTGGCCGCCGGGGCCGCGCTGCTGGTGCTGGGCGTGGTGGCACTGCTCACCTGGCGACGCCGCCGACGGCCGGTGGCCGCGGCACTGGCCTCGGACGGGCCGGGCACCATCTATCCACGCCCGTCCGCTCCCCGACCGCCGGCCCGGCGCCGCAAGCCACCGGTCTGGATCGTGGTGCCGGTGGCCGCGATCGTGCTGGCCGGCACGGTCGGCGCCGCCGCGTGGTCCGCCACCCGCCGGGTCACCGCGATCGACACGGACAGTCAGCCGACCAGCGGTGCCTGGAAGGGCACCGGGGTCGCCGGGAGCTTGGGTACGCCGCTGCGCGAGGACGCGTTCGAGTTCACCGTCTACCGGATGACCTGCGAACCGGGCCGGGGCGCACGGCAGTGTCAGGCGACCGTCGGGGTCCGCAACCTCACCCCGGAGCATCAGAGCTGGCACGGGAAGTTGCAGCGGGCGTACCTGGCGAACGGCAACTGGGTCACCACCGACGAGCCGGCCACCCGCCGGGCGAACCAGGGACGCGACGTGTTCGCCGACCCGGTGGCCGCCGGCAGCCGGGTGGTGCTGCCGCTGGTCTTCACGATCAACGGGCGGGAGGCGCCGCAGCGGCTGGAGCTGCGCAGCGGCGTCTTCTCCGCCGGTGTCCGGGTCGACGTGCCCTGACCCGGACACCGGACCGCGGTCGTACCCTTGGTGCCGTGACCGCCGCGCCCGCCCCCGCCACGCCCGCCGTCGTCGGCGCGGCCGGCGGGCGGGCCCCCGCGCCCGTCGGGCGGCAGGTGACCAGCAGCCTCCCCGCCGCCGACTGGCAGCCCTTGCTGTCGGGTCACGAACGGCGCGCCGACTCGCTGACCGCCGGCCACCGGGCCCGGCGGGCGACCGGGCAACGCCACGCCATCGACGATTTTCTGTACGACTACTACGGCACCCGACCGTCGGTGCTCCGCCGTTGGCACCCGGGGGTGGGTGTCCGGCTGGAAACCGGCCCGGACGGCCCGGCACCGCACCACCGCTGGCGCTGGTACACCACGGACGCGGACGGCACGGTACGGCTCGACGTCGACGTTTTCCTCGCCGACCGGGGCGACTCGGTGCGGTTCATCCACCGGCTGCTGACCGCGATCGCGTCCCGCCCGGCCTTCACCGGCTGTTTCGGGCTGCACGAGTGGGCGATGGTGTACCGCCAGCGTGAGCACCGCCACCCGCTTCCCCTTCGGCTCGGCCAGCAGGGCACCGACGCGGTGGTCGAGGCGCACCAGATCCGGTGCACACACTTCGACGCGTACCGCTTCTTCACCCCCGACGCGGTCGAGCGCAACCATCTCCGACCGACCCGGGCCAGTCAGGTCGACCTCGACCAGCCGGGCTGTCTGCACGCCTCCATGGACTGCCACAAGTGGGCCACCAAGCTGGGCCCGGCCGTCCCCGGTGAGCTGGCGCTCGACTGCTTCGAGCTGGCTGGCGACATTCGGCTGCTCGACATGCAGGCGTCGCCGTACGACTTCTCCTCGTACGGTCAGCCGCCGGTGGCCATCGAGACGCCGGAGGGCAAGGCCGAGTACGTGGCGCGGCAACGGGAGTTCGCGCGACGGGCCGGCCAGTTGCGGGCCCGGCTGATCGAGGTCTGCTCGACGCTGCTCGACCGCGATTCGTAGAACTACTACTCGCCGTCCACCCGCCGGTCGCGCTTGCGCTGTCCGCGACGCTTCTTCTCGGCCAGCCGCCGCTCCTTGGCTGCTCGCGACGGGCGGGTCGGACGACGTGGTGGCGGTGGCGGGGCGACCGCCTCGCGCAACAACGACACCAGGCGTTCCCGGGCCGCTTCCCGGTTGGCCAACTGGGCCCGGTGCTCGCTGGCGGCGATCGTCAGCACACCGTCGACCAGCCGTCCGGCGAGCCGGTCCAGGGCCCGGGTGCGCAGCGACTCGGGGATGCTCGGTGAGCCGGCCAGGTCGAAGCTCAGCTCGACCCGGGAGTCGGCGGTGTTGACGCCCTGCCCGCCCGGCCCGGACGACCGGGAGAACCGCTCGCGCAGTTCACCGGCGGGAACCACCCACCTGTCGGTCACCCGCAGTCCGTCGTCCACGCCCTGAGGCTAGCGCGGGGTGCGGAACGCGTTCGCACCAACGCCGCGAGCGCACCGTTAGCCTTCCGACCCGGGGTCAGCGGACGGGTCGCTCGTCCGGGCTGCTGCTCGGCGTCGGCGTCGGTGCCGGGTCGTCGCTGCCACCGGCGGCGGCGTACGCGACCGCTCCGACCAGAAGCAGGGCGATGACGCCGACCTTCGTGGTCACGACTTTGATCAGCATCCAGGCGGCGCGACGCGCTCCGGGCACGGTCTTCTTCGCCGCCTGGTAGTCGTTCCAGCCCCGCCGGGCGCGCGCGTACGACGACCCGACGCCACTTCCGATGATGAGGCCCACCAGCAGGAGGGCCGCGATGAGAGGACGCTCCACCCACGCCAGTATTCATACCGACCGTAATATTTCCATTCTCCGATCACCGGTCGCCGGAATCCGACAGTTACCCCGATCTCCACGTAATCGGACAGTCACTATCCGTAATCAGCCTCCCTTCCCGATGATCGTGTCTGCGGTCTGCTGCACCTGCTCGATCGGGATGGCGAATCCGATACCGATGGAACCGTTGCCGTCGATGGTCGCGATCGCGGTGTTCACTCCGACCACCTCGCCCCGGGCATTGACAAGTGGTCCGCCCGAGTTCCCGGGGTTGATCGAAGCATCGGTCTGCACCGCCCGGTGCCGGTTGTCGCCGAGACGCACCTGGCGGTCCAACGCGCTGACGATGCCGGCGGTGACCGTGCCGGGCAGCCCCAGTGGCGAACCAACGGCCAACACCGGCTCACCGACCCGGGTCGAACCCGGCTTGGCCAACGGCAGCGACGTGAGGCCGGCCGACGCCGGCACCTTGAGCACCGCGAGATCACTGCCCGGCTCCCGGCCCACCACCTCCGCCGTGAAGCGCCGGCCGTCCGGCAGTTCGACAGTCACCGGGCCACCCCGACCCTTGGCGATGATGTGGTCGTTGGTGATGATGTGCTGCTCGGCGTCGACCGCGAAGCCCGAACCGCTCGCCGAGCCACTCGTGCCGCCGCCCACCAACACCGACACCACGCCGGGCACGGTCTTCTCTGCGGCGGTCACCAACTCGGCCGGGACCGGGGCTGCGGAGGCGGCGGACGGTCCCGTGACACCGTCACGACCGGCCACCCAACCACCGGCCAGTGCCCCCGACCCGGCAGAGATCGACACCATCGCCAGCCCGGCCAGCAGTCTGCGGCGCCAGCCACCGAGCAACCGCTCCCGTGCCTGCGACGCCGCGTCCGGCCCGCCCCGCCCGTCCGGGTCGAGATCGGGCGAGACGAACCCGGGCCCACGTGGCTCGCCCAGTCCGGTCTGCACTGCCATACGTACGCTCCTCACGTGTGCGGCCGCTGTCGCGGATCAGGCGGTCGGATTCAGGGCAGGCGGGAGAACCAGCGCATCGAGCCGGCCGCCGCGCCCATCGCGAAGACCAACCCGAGCCCGATGAACCGGGCCGAGACGTCCTGCCGCACCTTGCGCCAACCCACCGAGCTGCCGATGTCGTCGTAGACGGCCCGCAGTTCGGCGCTCGTACCGGCCTCGTGGAAGCCGCCCCCGGTCTGCTCGGCCACGGCCCGCAGCGTCTCCCCGTCCACCGGCACCTGGATCGGCCGCCCACCCCGGTCGACGAAGCCCCCCGGGGTACCGAACGAGATGCTGTGCACCGGTACGTCGAGGGCCACCGCCTCAGCGGCGGCCTCCACCGGATCCATGCCCGAGGTGTTCGCCCCGTCGGAGAGCAGGATGATCCGGGCCGGTGGCGGCTCGGTCGCGGCCTTGTCGTCCAGTGCCTTCAGGGCACCCAACGAGGTGCTGATCGCCTCGCCGATCGCGGTGCCCTGCACACCCGTCGCCCCCTCGGCCAGCCGTTCGATCCCGTCGTGCAGCGCTTCCCGGTCGGTGCCCGGTGGCACCAGCACCGCCGCGCTGCCGGCGAACGCGACAAGTCCCACGTTGAACTCCCGGGGCAGGCCGTCGGCGAACCGCCGGGCGGCGCTCTTTGCCGCGCTGAGCCGGTCCGGCTCGACGTCACCGGCGAGCATCGAGGTGGAGACGTCCACCGCCACCATCACGGTGGCGCGTTCCCGGGGCACCCGGACCTCGGCGGTGGGACGGGCGAAGCCGACCACGAGCAGGGCCAGCATCGCCAGGAAGAGGCCGGCCGGCAGGTGCCGACGCCAGGTCGGACGCCGGGGTGCGACCCGGTCGAGCAACCGCAGATTGGTGAAGCGGACCGCGTACCGGCTGCGCCGCCGCTGCGCCACCAGATACGCCGCCGCCAGTGCGAGAACGCCGAGCAGCAGCCAGAGCCGGACGGGTGACTGCCAGATCACGCCGCACCTCCCCGATGCGCCGGGGCCGCTGCGGACGCCAGCCGGCGCTGCGCGTGCACGTGCCGAACGATGTCGACGGTCCAGTCCCGGTCGGTACGCAGCGCCAGGTGGGTCGCACCGGCCCGGCGCAGGGCGTACCGGACCTGTTCCCGTTGGGCGGCAGCCGCCGCCGCGTAACGCTCACGCAGGTGGCGGTCGCCGGTCCACACCTCGCGGCGCTCGCCGGTCTCCGGGTCGACCAGGGTGATCAGGCCGACGTCCGGCAGTTCCCACTCGCGGGGGTCGGTGACCTCGACCGCGAGCACCTGGTGGCGGACCGTGAGCCGACGTAGCGGACGCTCCCACCGGGCCGGCAGCCGGGCGTCGTCGGACAGGCCGTCGAGGAAGTCGGAGACCACCACCACCAGACCACGCCGGTGGGCGACCCGGCGCACCTCGGCCAGCGCGTCAGCCAACCCAGCGGTGGGCACGGCCCCGGGCGCAGGGTCCGGGTGGTCGCCGGCCCGAGGCGCGGCCAGCAACGCGCGCAACAGCCCGAACAGGTGGGTACGCCCGCCGCGGGCCGGCACCCGGTGCAGCCCGTGGGGCGTGAGCACCTGCGCACCGAGCCGGTTGCCCGGGCCGGCGGTGAGGAAGCCGATGGTGGCGACCGCGGCCACCGCCAGTTCGCGCTTGTCCAACTCGGCGGTGCCGTACTCCATGCTGGGGCTGGCGTCGACCAGCAGCCAGGTGGTCAGCTCCCGGTCGGCATCCACCTCCCGCACGTGCGGGACGGCGGTGCGGGCCGTCACCGACCAGTCCATCCGGCGCACCTCGTCCTCACCTGGTCGGTACTCGCGGCTGCCCGCCGGTTCGCTGCCCGGACCGGGCAGCAGACCATGCCGCTCGCCGTGCAGCAGGCCGTCGAGGCGCCGGGTCACCGTGAGTTCCAGCCGCCGCAACCGCTGGTCCGGAGTGAGGTCGGCGAGCATCGGATCCGCCGCCACGGGCGGCGTGGGGTTCCGGCGGCCCATCAGGCGACTGCCAGGTCGATCGCGTACTCCGGACTGGCGCTGGCCACCTGGGGCGGCGGAACCGCCTCGACCAGCCGATGGACGACCCATTCGGCGCTGACCCCGTCGGCGACCGCGTCGAAGGAGAGCACCAGCCGGTGGGCCAGTACGTCCACGGCGAGTTCCCGGACGTCGTCGGGCAGGACGTAGCCCCGCCCCCGGAGCAGGGCCTGGGCGCGGGCGGCCGAGACCAGGCCGAGGGTGGCGCGTGGACTGGCACCGTAGGCGAGCAGCCCGGCCATCTCCGGCAACCCGAACCGGCCCGGATCACGCGTGGCGAGGATGAGCCGGACCACGTACTCGGCGATGGCGTGATGGACGAACACCTGCCTGGCCTGATGCTGGAAATCGCGCAACCGGTCCGGGTCGAGCACCCGGTGCGCCCGGGGACGGTCGGCGCTCATCCGGTAGAGAATCGCCAACTCGTCGGCAACGTCCGGGTAGCCGACGACGATCTTCATGAGGAAGCGGTCCCGCTGCGCCTCCGGCAGCTGGTAGACCCCTTCCGATTCGATGGGGTTCTGGGTGGCCAGCACCAGGAACGGCACCGGTACCGGGTGGCTGCGCCCGCCGATTGACACCTGACGCTCGGCCATCGCCTCCAGCAACGCCGACTGCACCTTCGCCGGCGCGCGGTTGATCTCGTCCGCCAGCACCAGGTTCGCCATCACCGGGCCCAGCTCGACGTCGAAACTCTCTTTCGAGGCGCGGTAGATCCGGGTGCCGACGATGTCGGAGGGTACGAGGTCAGGGGTGAACTGGATGCGGGAGAAGCTGCCACCGACCACCGTCGCGAGGGTCTGCGCGGCCAGGGTCTTGGCCACCCCCGGTACGCCCTCCAACAGGCAGTGCCCGTCGGCGAGTAGCGCGACCAGAAGGCGTTCGACGAGCCGATCCTGCCCGACGATCACACGTTTGACCTCGAAGAGCGTCTGGTCCAACTGTGCCGCGGTCGCGTCCGGATCGGCCGGGGTGGGCAGGCTGGCCATGGTGTCCGAGATGTCCGTCACGGTGCTTGCTTCCCGAGCCGACCGGCGGACAAACGTCGGAATTTCCGGCCCTCGGCTGCCCAGACCACGCGATCGACGCCGTTACCGGACAGGTACCCGCGGCCGACCCCGGCACGACACCGGCCTCCGTCGAGTGACGGAGGCCGGTGACTGTGGACGGTTCAGCGGTGCACGAGGAGGTAGAACGGCAGGTCGGCGGGGACACCCGCGGAGTCGCGGGTCTGGATGAAGACCGCGTTCGGGGTGAGCAGCCGCCGCGCGACCGAGACCTCACCGGCAGGTGGGATGCAGCACGAGGTCGCCCGGCCGATCGTCGCCACGTAGATGCCGTTCGTGACGTCACTGCCGAACTGCACCTCGTACTCCCCGACGCCGTACTTGATGACGACGCCGGCGCCGCGGGCCTTGGTGCCGTTGGCGTTGACAGCCGTGCCGTAGAAGCCGCTGACGGCCTG
Source organism: Micromonospora sp. C51 (assembly GCF_018070435.1). Taxonomy (NCBI): domain Bacteria; kingdom Bacillati; phylum Actinomycetota; class Actinomycetes; order Micromonosporales; family Micromonosporaceae; genus Micromonospora; species Micromonospora sp. C51. Next base: position 64,653 of record NZ_JAGPXQ010000020.1, read on the forward strand.
GGTGCTCATCCCGTCGCCCTTGGCGAGGGTGGCCTTCGCGCTGTTCAGCGAGGCGGTGGTGACGGCCGGCTGCTGGGCGGTGCGGGCGGCGGGCTGGGCCGACTCGGCGGTCGGCTTCGCCACGGCGATGCCGCCGCCGGCCAGGGCGAGCGCCAGGGCCGCGATCGCCACCGCGGCCGTCTTACGTCGGAATAATCTGGTCATGACGGGTCTCCCTTTTCCAGGCGTGGAGATACGGCCGGCCCGTGGCACACGGGGCGGTTGTTGCCTTTTCGATTCGGGCGGCAATGAGCGCTCACCGCCTGCACACCCCGTCCGGGAGCGCACCCGCAGACGTGTCCCGCTCGCCGACTGTGATGCGCCCTGAGCTGGGGATTCTTGCCAGAACGCGGTCTCCTGAGCAGCTGAAACCTAGCACCGAAAAATGCCGGGGGTCAATAGTGCAAACGCGGTCGGCGAGTTGTCGGATCAACGCCAGCAATCGCGAAAAGTGAAGGCGTGAACAATTCGCGAAATCAATTCTGGAAGCCGCTGGCGGATATTTCCTGGGCGCGGTCGGACCGGACACCGCGACGCCGGGGCGTCCACGTCGGGCGAAGTTCAGTAACCTGCGTGCCGTGGAGATCACCATCGGTCGCCGGGCCTGGCGGCCGTCGGGTGTCAGCCTGCTCTGCTGGCTCGCCGTCGTGCCGGGTGCCGGGTGGGCGCTGGCACGGTCGACCGGTCTGGACCGGGGACCGCTGGTGCAGGCGTTGGCCTTCACGCCGTACGTGACGCTCGGGAGCCTGGCCCCGCTGGTGCTCACGCTCGCCCTGCGCCGCCGGGCCCCGGCGTTCGTCGCGGCGCTGACCACCCTGGTCCTGGTCGCGCTGGTGGCGCCCCGCGCCCTACCCACGCCGCAGCCGAACGCCGCCGGGCCGACCGTGCGGGTGCTCACCGCCAACCTGCTCGCCGGCGCCGCCGATCCGGCGGCGGTGGTGGAACTGGTCCGCACCCGGCAGGTCGACCTGCTGCTCGTGCAGGAGTTCACGCCGGCGGCCGAGGCCGAGCTGGACCGGCTCGGCCTCGGCGAGCTGCTGGCGCACCGGCAGCTCAACCCGGTCGTCGGCACCCCCGGCTCCGGGCTCTACGCCCGTCACCCGCTCAGCGACGGCGGTATCCGCCAGCTGCGGGGCGCCTGGGGCTTCACGCAGGCGTACGCGACCGTCACGGTGCCCGGCGCACCCCCGGTACGCGTCGAGTCGGCACACCCGGCGGCCCCGTACGCGATCGATCAGGTGGACTCCTGGCGGGCCGACCTGGCCGCCCAGCCGGCGGCCACCCCCGACGGACCGTTGAGCATCCTCGCCGGGGACTTCAACGCCACGCTCGACCACGGTCCACTGCGCACCCTGCTCGACACCGGCTATGTCGATGCCGCCGCCTCGGTCGGCGCCGGACTCACCGGCACCTGGGGGCCGTACGACGGCGACCCCATCCCGCCCGTGGTGATCGACCACGTGCTGGTGGACCGGCGCATCGCCGTGCGGGACGTGACGGTCCACCCGTTGCCCGGCAGTGACCACCGCATGGTCCTCGCCGAGCTGCGGCTACCCGGCGCCGAAGACCGGTAGGGTGCCGGGCTGCACCCCGGCGCGGGCCACGCCGAGCGCGGGCTACACCCGGGCGCGGTCCAGCCCGTAGGTCAGCGCGTCGACCAGGGCGTGCCAGCTCGCCTCGACCACGTTGGGGTGTACGCCGACGGTGGTCCAACCGCCGCCCCGCCCGTCGGCGGTCTCGACCAGCACCCGGGTGACCGCGCCGGTGCCGTGGCTGCCCTCCAGGATCCGCACCTTGTAGTCGGCCAACTCGAAGTCCCGCAACTCCGGGTAGTGCCGGCCGAGGCCGACGCGGAGGGCCTCGTCCAACGCGTTCACCGGCCCGTTGCCCTCGGCCGTGGCGATCACCCGTTCCCCGCGTACCCTGATCTTGACGGTCGCCTCGGAGACGACCGCGCCGTCCTCGCGGTGCTCGACCAGCACCCGGTACGACTCCAGCGCGAACGGCCGCACCGGCGCGGCGTCCGGCAGCTCGGAGCGGACCAGCAGCTCGAACGAGGCATCGGCGGCCTCGAACGACCATCCGCCGGCCTCCAGCTCCTTGACCCGGTTGGTGACCCGGGACAGGGTCTCCGGATGGCCGGCCAGATCCAACCCCAGCTCGCGACTCTTCAGCTCGATGCTGGCCCGGCCGGCCATCTCGGTGACCAGGATCCGCATGTCGTTGCCGACCACCTCGGGCTCCACGTGGTTGTAGAGCAGCGGATCCACCTTGATCGCGCTCGCGTGCAGCCCCGCCTTGTGAGCGAAGGCCGCAGCCCCGGCGTACGCCTGATGGGTGTCGGGGGCGATGTTGGCGATCTCGGCGATGGCGTGGGAGACCCGCACCATCTGCTCCAGGCAGCCCTCCGGTAGGACCGGCAGCCCGAGCTTGAGTTGGAGGTTCGCGACGACCGCGAAGATGTCGGCGTTGCCGGGCCGCTCGCCGTACCCGTTGGCGGTGCCCTGCACGTGACGGACCCCGGTCTCGACGGCGGCGATGGTGTTGGCCACCGCGCAGGCGGTGTCGTTCTGGGCGTGCATGCCGAGCAGCTCCGGCGCGACGCCGATCCGGTCGGTGAGGTCGACGATGGCGGCGGTCACCTGGGACGGCAGCATTCCACCGTTGGTGTCGCAGAGCACGAACCGCTCGGCGCCCGCCGCGAGCGCGGTCTCCACCACCGACGCGGTGTACGCCGGATCGTGCCGGTAACCGTCGAAGGTGTGCTCGCCGTCGACGAAGACCCGACGCCCCTCGGCGACCAGGTGGGCCACCGTGTCGTGGATCATCGCCAGGTTCTCCTTGGCGGTGGTGCGCAACGCCCGCTCGACGTGCCGCAGGTCGGCCTTGGCGACCAGGGCGATCGCCGGGGTCTGTGCGTCGAGCAGACCCCGCACCTGCGGATCGTCGGCGGCCACCGCGCCGGCCCGCCGGGTGGCGCCGAACGCGACAAGCACCGCGTGCCTGAGGTCGAGTTCGGTGCGCGCCCGACGGAAGAACTCGGTGTCCTTCGGCACCGCGCCCGGCCATCCGCCCTCGATGAACCCGACCCCGAACTCGTCGAGCAGCCGGGCCACCGCGAGCTTGTCGACCACCGAGTAGCTGAGCCCCTCGCGCTGGGCGCCGTCGCGCAGCGTGGTGTCGTAGACCTGAAACGTCATGGTGATCCCTTCGTCAGGCACCGGCCAGCGCAACAAAAAGACCCCCCGCGGCTGCGGGAGGTCTGCGCGCTCGGCGAGGGGAAAGCCGGCGCGCTAGTTGCCAATAATGCGGGCGGTGCTGGTCACGATCGGTACTCTGCCACCTCCGGGTCGCTTTTGGGAGGCACAATCCACATCCCGGGACAGCGGGTGACGCCTGTGCCGGGTGGTTTTCCTGGTGTAGACCGCCCGTCCAGGGGTAGGAGCTTTCGGGACAACGAAACACCTTCCTCCGAGACGGCCCACCACGGCCGGGGCAGGAGACATCCCATGGACAGGCTCAACCCGAACACCACGAACGCCACACCGGACCCGGAGCTGCGCGCCGTCGACCAGAGCGTCGTCGCGGGCGGCACCCCCGCCGGCGCCTTCGACCCCTGGAGCTACCGGGACGAGGCCGGGGTGGCCGGCGCAAACCTGGTCGGCTACAAGGTGGAGGCCAGCGACGGCTCGATCGGCAAGATCGACAGTGACAGCGCCGAGGTCAACGCCAGCTACCTGGTGGTGGACACCGGGCCATGGATCTTCGGTAAGAAGGTCATGCTGCCGGCCGGCACGGTGAACCACGTCGATCACGAGGAGCAGAAGGTCTTCGTCGACCGCACCAAGGATCAGATCAAGGCGGCGCCGGAGTACGACGAGACGGCCACCGACCCGGCCTACCGGGACAAGCTCGGCGGCTACTACAACGACACGTACACGGCCATCCCGCCCGGTGGCCCGCTGCGGTAGGGCACCCGACAACGTGACGGCCGGTGGGACGCTGTTCCACCGGCCGTTACCGTGTCCGGATGGACGCCACTGAGCAGACTCGCAGAATCCCCTTCACCAGGATGTTCAACTTCCGGGACGTGGGCGGCTACCGGGGCCTGGACGGACGGGCCGTCCGTACCGGAAGGCTCTACCGCTCCGACTCGCTGCACGGGATGGATGAGGCCGACCGGGAGGCGTTCGCCGCGCTCGGCGTCCGGACCGTGGTCGACCTGCGCCGCCCGCAGGAGGTCGAGCGATACGGCCGGGTTCCCGACTTCGACGGCCTCACCTACCGGCACATCCACCCGGAGCACGCGCACTGGGAGGAGCGGCCGTACCAGCCCGACACCGATCTGGCCCGCTACCTGGCCGACCGGTACGCCGACCTGGCCCGCACCGGCACCGCCGGTCTCGCCGAGGCGATCGGCCTGATCGCTGACAGCGCGAACGCACCGGTGGTGGTGCACTGCGTCGCCGGCAAGGATCGCACCGGCATCGTCTGCGGCCTGACCCTCGCGGTGCTCGGCGTCGAGGACGCCGAGATCGCAGCGGACTACGCGTTGAGCACCGAGGCCTCACAGCGCTTCGCCGCCTGGGTGGCCACGGCCCATCCCGAGGTGCCCGAGCTGCCCATGCCGTACCTGTCCTCACCGGCCGAGACGATGCTGCTCTTCCTGGCCGAGATCCGGGAGGGGCACGGCTCGGTCGACGACTACCTGCGGCATGCCGGGGTCACCGACGAGCAGCTCGCCGCCCTGCGCGACCACCTGCTGACCTAGTGCGGTAGGCACCGAGACCGTGCCCGCGCGAGCTTCATGGGCGCGGTCTGGGCAGTGCAGGGGCCCCGCCGCCACGCTCGGCGTGACGACGGGGCCCCGACGACCACTCAGAACACGCGGTGGACCCAGTTGTGCGGGTCCTCCGCCTTGCCCCGCTGAAGATCCACGAGCTGTTGGCGCAGCGCCATGGTGACGGTGCCCGGCTCCCCGCCGGCCACGGCGAACTCCCCGTCCGGGAAGCGCACCTGCCCGATCGGCGTGATCACCGCCGCGGTACCGCAGGCGAAGACCTCGCGCAGCCGGCCGCTGGCGGCGTCCGTCCGCCAGTCGTCGAAGGTCACCGGTCGCTCCTCGACCCGGTGCCCGGCTGCCGAGGCCAGGGTGAGCACCGACTCGCGGGTGATGCCGGGCAGGATCGTGCCGGTCAGCGGCGGGGTGGCGATCGACCCGTCGTCGTAGACGAAGAAGACGTTCATGCCGCCCAGCTCGTCGACGTACCGGCGCTCCACGGCATCGAGGAAGACCACCTGGTCGCAGCCGTGTTCGAGGGCCTCGGCCTGGGCAGCCAGCGAGGCGGCGTAGTTGCCGCCGCACTTGGCCGCGCCGGTGCCGCCGGGCGCCGCCCGGGTGTAGTCGGGCGAGACCCAGACCGTCACCGGCTTGACCCCGCCGGAGAAGTACGCCCCGACGGGCGAGGCGATCACCGAGTAGAGGTACTCGTTGGCCGGGCGGACGCCGAGGAAGACCTCGCTGGCGAACATGAACGGCCGCAGGTAGAGGCTGCCGCCGTCGGCGCCGTCGGGAATCCACTCCCGGTCGATCTCGATCAGCCGGTGCAGCGAGTCCACGAAGGTCTGCTCCGGCAGCGCCGGCATGGCCATCCGGGCGGCGGAGGTGTTGAACCGGGCCGCGTTGGCGTACGGGCGGAACATGGTCACTCCGCCGTCGGTCGCCCGGTACGCCTTCATGCCCTCGAAGATCTCCTGCGCGTAGTGCAGCACGGCACTGGCGGGATCCATCGGGATCGGCGCTCGCGCCTCGACCCGGGCGTCGTACCAGCCCTTGCCGTCGGCGTAGCGGATGGTGACCATGTGGTCGGTGAACACCCGGCCGAACCCGGGGTTTGCCAGCAGCGCAGCCCGGTCGGTGGCGGATACCGGTGCGGGGTTCGGACGGATCTCGAAATCGATCTTGTCACCACCGCTCATCGCGCTGACCTCCCTGGGGGACGACGGCATGCGCCGACCGCACGCCGGAAACATTGTTTGTGCCAGAAACCTACCCCGAACGGTCGTTCAGCGGATAGGTCCACCGGTGGACAGGTGGCACATCATCGGTGGTGGCCGCCGCTCCCTGCCTGGCCGGAGCGGCGGAGCGTCGACGGCCAGTGGGAGACGACCGGTTCAGCCAGCGGCCTGCGCCGCGATCCGGTCGCCCACCTCAACGGTACGTACCGCTACCTCGGGGCTCCGGGCGGCCAACTCCGCGCTGACCGCAGCGGTGATCCGGGCGGCGGCGTCGGCGTGCCCGAGTTGGTCGAGCAGCAGGGCCGCCGAGAGCACAGCGGCAACCGGGTCGGCAACGCCGCGACCGGCGATGTCCGGCGCGGAGCCGTGCACCGGCTCGAACATCGACGGGTACGCCCCGTCGGGGTTGATGGAGCCGCTGGCGGCCAACCCGATGCCGCCGGTGACGGCGGCGGCGATGTCGGTGAGGATGTCGCCGAAGAGGTTGTCGGTGACCACGACGTCGTACCGCTGCGGCTGGGTGACCAGGAACATCGCCGCGGCGTCGACGTGCTGGTACTCGGTGGCGATGTCCGGGTGCTCGGCGGCGACCGCCTCGAAGGTGCGCGACCACAGCGAGCCGGCGTGGGTCAGCACGTTCGTCTTGTGCACCAACGTCACCTTGCGCCGCTCGCGCCGGGCCGCGCGAGCGAAGGCGTCCCGGATCACCCGCTCCACACCGTGCCGGGTGTTCAGGCTCTCCTCGGTGGCGATCTCGGCCGGAGTGCCCCGGTGCAGCGAGCCGCCGGCGCCGGCGTACAGACCCTCGGTGCCCTCCCGGACGACCACCAGGTCGACCTCACCCGGCTTGACCGCCGCGAGCGGGCTGGTCACGCCCGGCCAGAGCCGCGACGGGCGCAGGTTGACGTACTGGTCGAAGGCGAAGCGCAGCTTGAGCAGCAGACCGCGTTCCAGCACGCCGGGCGGCACGGTCGGATCGCCCACCGCGCCGAGCAGAATCGCGTCGTGCCCGGCCAACTCGTCGAGCACCGAATCGGGCAGGACCTCGCCGGTACGGTGGTAACGTGCCGCACCGAGGTCGTACTCGGTCACCTCGACACCGGGCAGCACCGCGTCGACGACCTTGCGAGCCTCCGCGACCACCTCGGGGCCGATCCCGTCCCCGGCCACCACCGCGATCCGTGCCACGTCCGTCAGCTCCTTCGTTCGAATGGCTCGACGGTACGCCGCCGTCCCGCCCCCCGGTACGAGTGTTCCATCTTTCGGGAATTCGGTGACGCACAGCAGCTTCCCAGGCGGCATTCATGGCTCGGTCATCTCCGCTGCCTAGCGTGATCGTGACGGGCTGGGCCCGGGCGAGCGCTGCGACGGGGCGGCACCCGCCGAGGAGGGGACGGACGCGATGTGGACCGATGAACAACCACGAACCCGCTGGGTGGACCCAACGGTCTTCCGCTTCCGCCGGCCCGACCTGCGACTGGGCGCCCGGGAGCAACGGCCGGACCGCGCCGATCTGGTGGCCGGGGACCGGATCGCCGTCCGGCACACCGTCCGCACCTCGACCGCGGCGTACACCCTGCTGCTGAACGCCCCCGAGTGGCTGGGCCGGCGCGGCACCGGCGAGGCGCTGCGCGACGCGGTGGCCGAGTTGCGGGCGATCGACCTGACGTACGGCCCGAACCGCCCGGACAGCCTGGTGTCCCGGCTGCGCCGGGGCGAGATCAGCGCCGAGTCGTACCCGCCATTGACCGACCTGGTGGACCGCTGCGCCGCGATGCGCGCGGCCACGGACGGCTGGTTCGACGCGTGGGCGGTGCCCGGCGGCTTCGACCCGGGCGGCCTGCTCGGCGGGTGGGCGGTCGAGCGGGCCGCAGCCCGGTTGCGCGAGGCCGGCATCCACGACTACGCCGTGCTCACCGGTGCCGACCTGGTGGTACGCGGCCAGGCCGCGCACGGTGGCCCGTGGCGGGTCGCGGTGCACCACCCCACCGACCGGCGCCGGGCACCGCTGCTGCTGGAGATGACGGCCGGTGCGCTCGGCACCTCCGGGGTGACCGGACGACAGGGTCACGTGGTGGACCCACACACCGGCGAGCCGGCCGGGCAGTTGGTCGCCGCCACCGTGATCGGCCCTGACCTCGCGGTCGCCGACGCCTACGCCACCGCCCTCTACGCCGCCGGATCGGCCGGGTTGGCCTGGTTCCGCCCCGAGTCGGACTACCGGGTGCTCTTCGCCGCACCGCGCTGAGCAGCAGGATCCCTGCGTGGCCGGCGGAGGCTGCGGCGGCGGTCAGCCGGCCACCGGCGGCAGGAACAGCGATCGGCCACCACGGTCGCGGCAACGACCGTGGAGGCCGATCGACGACGAGTGCGCGTGGCTCGCGCAATCGAGGGGTGCGGGCCGCTCGGCCTGGCGTCGACCTCGCCACCCGAAGACGGGCCGGCGCCACGTGCTCGGCAGGTGACCGCACCCGTACGTTATCGAATTGACGCGTTTCGCGGCAAGGGTTCCACAGGGGAGCATCTGCGCAAACCTGGTACTCCGGCCATCGCCTGCGGCAGGGCCCTTTCGACAAGGTGAACCGCAGATGGCACGCTGTCCGCCGTGAGTTTCGATCTGAGCGTGTGGGCCCTGGCGGACGGGGCGACGCCCGAGGATGTACGAGCGGCGGTGCAGCAGTGCCGCAGCGGCCGGCACCACGAGCGTCAACCGGACCCACGATGTGTGGCCTTCTACCGGGCGATCACCGCCCGCTACCCCGACCAGCCGGCCGGCCCGAACACTCCCTGGGCGGTGGCGCCGCTGCACAAGGCGGCCGACCACATCGAGCTGAACCTGGACCCGGCCTGCCCCGACCAGGTGCTGCTCGACATCGAGCGACTGGCCGGCGAGCATCGGCTGATGCTGTTCGACGCCCAGGACGGCTCGGTGTACCCGCCGCCCGGGGTCCGGCTGCCCGGCTGACCGACCCGCCGGGCCGACGGCAGACCCACGACGGCATCGCGGCTGACGCGGGTCGGGCGGCGTTACGGTCAGTCCGGCAGCCGCCGCCACGGCGGACGCGACAACCCGAACGCCTGGTGCTCGGCGCTCGGATGACGAGGGGCCCGGCCGTAGGCCGGGCCCCGTCGTGGCGTGTCTGGAGCGTTCGGGTGGGCTACTCGTCGCGCAGGTCGGCAGCGCTGGCCGAGGTGGCGCCGATCGAGTCGGCGGCCGAGGTGAGCAGGTCGGCACCGAGCGCCTGGTCCACGGTGAGGGTCATCAGCGTCTCACCGCCGGCCTCCCGGCGAGCCACCTGCATCGCCGCGATGTTGACGCCGGCCTGGCCGAGCAGGGTGCCGACGGTGCCGACCACGCCCGGGCGGTCGGCGTAGCGGAGGAAGAGCAGGATGCCCTCGGCGCCGATCTCCACGTCGAAGCCGTCCACCTCGGTCAGCTTGATGACGTCGCGGGTGCCAGTCTGGGTGACGGTGCCGGAGACAGTGACCGTGCGGCCGTCGGGCAGCGCGCCGCGCACGGTGACCAGGACGGGGTGGTCGGCGGTCTCGGTCTGGGTGTCCAGCGACACCTCCACCCCGCGCTGCGCGGCCAGGTGCGGCGCGTTGACGTAGGTCACCTGCTCCTCGACCACCGAGCTGAACAGCCCCTTGGTGGCGGCGAGCTTGAGCACCGACACGTCGTGCTCGACGATCTCGCCCCGCACCTCGACGGTGACGCTGGCGGCGACCCCGCCGGCCACCGCGGTGAAGGCGCGGCCGAGCTTCTCGGCCAGCGGCAGCAACGGCCGGACGTCCTCGGCGACCACGCCGCCGGCCTGCACGTTCACCGCGTCCGGCACGAACTCGCCCTGAAGGGCGAGTTTCACGCTCTTGGCGACCGCCAGGCCGGCCTTGTCCTGGGCCTCGGCGGTGGAGGCGCCCAGGTGCGGGGTGGCCACCACGTTGTCGAAGGCGAACAGCGGCGAGGAGGTGCACGGCTCCTTGGCGTAGACGTCCACCCCGGCACCGGCGACCCGGCCCTCGGCGAGCGCGTCGGCGAGGGCCTGCTCGTCGATCAGCCCGCCCCGGGCAGCGTTGACGATCCGTACGCCCGGCTTGACGATGGACAGCTCCTTCTCGCCGATCAGGCCCACCGTCTCGGGGGTCTTCGGCAGATGGATCGAGATGAAGTCGCTCTCCCGCAGCAGCTCCTCCAGACCCACCAGGCGTACGCCGAGCTGCGCGGCCCGGGCCGGCTGGATGTACGGGTCGTAGGCGATGAGCCGGGTGCCGAAGGCGGCGATCCGGGAGGCGAACAGCACGCCGATACGGCCGAGACCGACCACGCCGACGGTCTTGCCCTGGAGCTCCACACCTGTGTACTTCGACCGCTTCCACTCCCCCGCCTTGAGCGCTGCGCTGGCGCTGGCGGTGTTGCGGGCGACCGCGAGCAGCAGCGCGACGGCCTGCTCGGCGGCGGAGACGATGTTGGAGGTGGGTGCGTTGACGACCATGACGCCCCGTGCGGTGGCGGCCGGCACCTCGACGTTGTCCAGGCCGACACCGGCCCGGGCGACGACCTTGAGCCGGGGAGCGGCGGCGATCGCCTCGGCGTCGATCTGGGTGGCACTACGGACGATGACGGCGTCGGCCTCGGAGAGCGCCGAGAGCAGGGCCGGGCGGTCGGTGCCGTCCACGTGCCGGACGTCGAAGTCGTGGGCGAGCACCTCGATGGCGGCGGGGGCGAGTTCTTCGGCGATCAGTACGACAGGAGTCATTGGTCCTCGTAGATGTCGTCAGAGCGGTCGGCCGGGGGCTGGGCGCTGCGCTGCGCCCGGCGCGCTCCGGGCCATGGCCGTCAGGTGCCGCCTGGAGCACCTACCCGCGATCGTAGGGCGCGGGCCGCCCGGCGCGCCCCGGAGAGTGGGGTGAGGGCCCTCACAAACCGGACGTGACGTGCGTGTTAACGATCGTTAGCCGGATGGAGACAGCACGGCACCCGGCCCCGGCGTCGGGGAGAACGCCGGGGTCGGGTGCCGTTGGGGAAAGCGCTCAGGCGGTCTCGGTGATCGGCCGGTCCACCCAGCTCATCATGCCGCGCAGCTTCGCGCCGGTCTCCTCGATCGGGTGCGCCGCGCCCTCGCTGCGCCACTTGTTGTAGTTGGGCCGCCCGGCCTCGTCCTCGGCCACCCACTCGCGGGCGAACTCGCCGTTCTGGATCTCCCCGAGGATCTTGCGCATCTCCTCCTTGACCCGGCCGTCGATGACCCGCGGCCCACGGGAGAGGTCGCCGTACTCGGCGGTGTCGGAGACGCTGTAACGCATCCGGGCGATACCGCCCTCGTACATCAGGTCCACGATCAGCTTCAGCTCGTGGAGGCACTCGAAGTAGGCCACCTCGGGCGCGTAACCGGCCTCGGTGAGCACCTCGAAACCGGTCTGCACCAGTGCCGCCGCACCGCCGCAGAGCACCGCCTGCTCGCCGAAGAGATCGGTCTCGGTCTCCTCGGTGAAGGTGGTCTTGATCGCGCCGGCCCGGGTGCCGCCGATGCCCTTCGCGTACGACAGGGCCAGCGCGAACGCGCTGCCGCTGCCGTCCTGCTCGACGGCGACCAGGCAGGGCACGCCCTTGCCGTCGACGTACTGCCGGCGGACCAGGTGACCGGGGCCCTTCGGGGCGACCATCGCCACGTCCACCCCGGCCGGCGGCTTGATCAGCCCGTACCGGATGTTGAACCCGTGGCCGAAGAACAGCGCCTTGCCCGCGCTGAGGTTCGGCGCGATCGACTCGGCGTAGATGTGACGCTGCGCGGTGTCCGGCGCGAGGACCATGATCACGTCGGCCTCGGCCGCCGCCTCGGCCGGGGTGAGCACCCGCAGCCCCTGCTCCTCGGCCTTCGGCCGGCTCTTCGAGCCCTCCGGCAGACCGATCACCACGTCGACACCGGAGTCGCGCAGCGACAACGCGTGGGCGTGGCCCTGGCTGCCGTACCCGATCACGGCGACCTTCTTCGCCTGGATCAGGCCCAGGTCGGCGTCGTCGTCGTAGTACACCTCAACGCTCATGACTTCCCTTTCGTACGGCGGCCGCATCGGCCCGTCGTGGCTGGTGGCCGGCCCGGGTACGCGGACCGGGCCGAGATGGGGTCAGGCGGCCCGCAGGGCCGGGCCGGCGGTGATCGCACGCGAGCCGCGCCCGATCGCCACCAGGCCCGACTGGACCATCTCCTTGATGCCGAAGGGCTCAAGGTCGCGCAGCAGCGCGTCGAGCTTGTCCGGGGTGCCGGTCGCCTCGATCGTGAGGGTGTCGGCGGCCACGTCGACCACCCGGGCCCGGAACAGGTTGACCGTCTCCAGGACCTGGCCTCGGGCGTTGCGATCCGCGCGCACCTTCACCAGCAGCAGCTCGCGGGCCACCGAGGTACCCGGATCCAGTTCGACGATCTTGAGTACGTTGACCAGCTTGTTGAGCTGCTTGGTGACCTGTTCCAACGGCGAGGACTCCGCGTTGACCACGATGGTGATCCGCGAGACGTCGGGGTTCTCGGTCTCGCCGACCGCGAGACTGTCGATGTTGAACCCGCGCCGGGAGAACAGCCCGGAGACCCGGGCCAGCACGCCCGGCTTGTTCTCCACCAGGACGGAGAGGGTGTGAATGGTCACGGCTGTGCCTTCCTTGTCATGTCCTCATGGCCCTCGCTGCGCTCGGTGCAATCGGCCATGACCTAAATGTCGTCCTCGTCGAAGGCCGGGCGGACGCCGCGGGCAAACATGATCTCGTCGTTGCTGGTGCCGGCCGGGACCATCGGCCAGACCATGGCGTCCTTGCCGACCACGAAGTCGATGACCACCGGCGCGTCGTTGATGGACATGGCCATCTCGATGGTCCGGTCCACCTCCTCGGCGGTCTCACAGCGCAGCCCGACGCAGCCGAGCGCCTCAGCCAGCTTGACGAAGTCCGGAATGCGGTGCTTGTGGGTGCCCAGCTCCGTGTTGGAGTAGCGCTCGTTGTAGAACAGCGTCTGCCACTGCCGGACCATGCCGAGGTTGCCGTTGTTGATGACGGCGATCTTGACCGGGATGCCCTCCAGGGCGCAGGTGGCCAACTCCTGGTTGGTCATCTGGAAACAACCGTCGCCGTCGATCGCCCAGACCACCGTGTCCGGCCGCCCCACCTTGGCGCCCATCGCCGCCGGCACCGCGTAGCCCATGGTGCCGAGGCCGCCGGAGTTGAGCCAGGTCTGCGGCTTCTCGTACGAGATGAACTGGGAGGCCCACATCTGGTGCTGGCCCACACCGGCAACGTAGATCGTGTCCGGACCGGCGATCTCCCCCAGTCGCTTGATCACGTACTGCGGCGAGAGGGTGCCGTCCGACGGCTCCTCGTAGCCCAGCGGGTAGCGCTCGCGCAGGTCGTCCAACTGCGTCCACCAGTCGGCGATGTCGGTGGTACGCCCCGCCGCGCGTTCGGCGGTGACCGCCGCGACCAGCTCGTCGATGACGTGCCGGGCATCGCCGACGATCGGCACGTCCGCGTGCCGGTTCTTGCCGATCTCCGCCGGATCGATGTCGGCGTGCACGATGGTGGCGTCCGGCGCGAAGGAGTCCAGCTTTCCGGTGACCCGGTCGTCGAACCGGGCGCCCAGCGCCACGATCAGGTCGGCCTTCTGCAGCCCGTAGACCGCGGCGACGGTGCCGTGCATGCCGGGCATGCCCAGGTGCTGCCGGTGCGAGTCGGGGAACGCGCCGAGCGCCATCAGCGTGGTGATCACCGGGATGCCGGTCAGCTCGGCCAGCCGGCGCAGCCCCTCGGTGGCACCGGCCTTGAGCACGCCGCCGCCGACGTAGAGCACCGGTCGGCGGGCGGCGCCGATCAGCCGTGCCGCCTCGCGGATCTGCTTGCCGTGCGGGTGCAGCGTCGGCCGGTAACCGGGCAGGTCCAGGGTGGGCGGCCAGGCGAAGGTGGTCGGCGCCTGAAGGATGTCCTTGGGGATGTCCACCAGGACCGGCCCGGGACGCCCGGTCGAGGCCAGGTGGAACGCCTCGGCCAGCACCCGGGGAATCTCGCTGGCCTCCTGCACCAGGAAGTTGTGCTTGGTGATCGGCAGCGTGATGCCTTGGATGTCCGCCTCCTGGAAGGCGTCCGTGCCGATCGACGGGCGGGCCACCTGACCGGTGATCGCCACCAGCGGCACCGAGTCCATGTACGCGTCGGCGATCGGGGTGACCAGGTTCGTCGCGCCCGGACCGGAGGTGGCGATGCACACCCCGACCCGGCCGGTGGCCTGGGCGTAACCGGTGGCGGCGTGGCCGGCGCCCTGCTCGTGCCGGACCAGGATGTGCCGCACGGTCGAGTCGTAGAGCGGGTCGTACGCCGGCAGGATCGCGCCGCCCGGGATACCGAAGACGACGTCTACGCCGAGTGCCTCCAGGGAGCGCACCAGTGAGCCGGCACCGGACACCTGGGCCGGGGCGGGACGCGCCACCGGGACGGCCGGCGAGGCGGCGCGGGCGTGGTCGGCGTCACCCGGTGCCTCGGCGGCGGTGCGGGCGCGCCGGGCGGAATGGGCGAGCGTCTCGGGCGTGGGTCTCGTCATGGCGGTTGGCCTTCGGCTGGAGTGGGTGGGGCTGCTCACACTGTGGAACGCGGGCGGGGCCAGCGTTCGATTGGTTCGACGGCAAGAAAAAGGCCCACGTGCCAGATGCACGGGGCCAGCGCACTCTCAGTCAGGGAGAGTGCGCTCAGGTAAGTACTCGCAGCGACCGGTACGACGACATGGGCTCAAGCCTGACGCATCTCATGCGATGAGTCAACTGATCCCACATTTTGGTTAACGGACGTCGGCGCGTCGCCGTCTGGCACGCCGATCGGACCGGGCATGACCTGCCCGGAGAGGCGCTCACTCCGCCTCGGGGCGGGCGGCCCGACGGGTCGCGGGAGTGGGGCGCCCGCCGTGGGACGGGCCGGACGGGCACCCGGCGAGGTGGCCGCGTCCAGCATCGCCTCCAGGTGCTCGGCCGGTACGCCCCAGCCGAACAGCGCGCCCTGGCCGAACCGGCAGCCGGCGGCCACCACCGCGGCCATCTCGGTGGGCGTGGTGACCCCCTCGGCGATCACCTCAAGGCCGAACTGGTGGCCCAACCGCATCACGATGTCCACCATCGGGGCGAAGGCCGGGCCGTCACGTCCTTCCGGCTGGACCGGCTCGTGCTCGGCCACCAACCCATGATCGATCTTGAGGATGTCGATCGGGAGTCGGCGGAGCTGGTTGAGCGAGGAGTAGCCGGCACCGAAGTCGTCCAGGGCGATCCGCACGCCGGTCAGCCGCAGCGCGGTCAGCCGCCGGATCAGCTCGTCGACGTCGGTGGCGACCGCGTGCTCGGTGATCTCCAGCACCAGCCGCTGCGGCGGCACGTGATGGGCGCGCAGCGCTTCGGCGACCTGTACCACGTATTCGGGGGCGTGCAGCTCACGCGGGGAGACGTTCACCGACACCCAGACGTCGTGGCCCTCGGCCAGCCAGCGGGACAGCTGATAGCAGGCCTGGTGCAGCACCCAGGCCCCCAGCTTGGCGATCATCCCGCTCTCCTCGGCGAGCGGGATGAACTCGTCCGGCCGGACGTTGCCCAGCTCGGGGTGACGCCACCGCAGCAGCGCCTCCGCGCCGACCGGGCGTACCGACGGCAGGGAGGCCACCGGCTGGAACACCAGCCGCAGCTCGTCGCGCTCGATCGCGCCGCGCAGCTCATGCTCCAGCGTCGTGCGCCGGCGCAGCAGCCGGTCGTACGCGCCGTCGTAGCGCTCGATCCGGTTCTTGCCACGTTGCTTGGCGTAGCGCAGCGCCAGATCCGCGTGCCGTAGCAGCAGCTCGACGTCGGGTTCATCGGCCCAGCCGGCCAGGCCGATGCTGACCGAGAGGAAGACGGGTGCCTCGGGCTGCTCGTAGGCGCCACCGAGGACCCGCAACAGCCGCTCCGCGACCACCCCCGCCCCGGCCGGGCCGCCGTGCATGAGCACCGCGAACTCGTCACCACCGAGCCGGGCCGCAAGGTCGCCGGGGCGCAGATTGCCACGCAGCCGCCGGCCCACCTCGGCCAGGACGGTGTCGCCGACGTCGTGGCCCCGCATGTCGTTGACGTTCTTGAAACCGTCCAGGTCCAGCCCGAGCAGTACGCACGGCACCCGCTCCTCGGCGCACCGGTGCAGGGCCCGCAGCAGGCCGCGACGGTTGGCCAGGCCGGTGAGCGCGTCGGTGTGCGCGAGCTGCCGGAAGTGCGCCTCCCGGTCGGCCAGCCGGCGGGCGTAGGCCCGCACGTCGTGCAGGGTGAGGTACTGCCGGGCGACCAGGGCGAAGCCCTCGACGCTGCCGGCGGCGATGGCCAACCCGTCGAACCGGCCGTCCTGCAGGAGGTGGTACATCGCCGAGGCGGCCATGGCGCCCATCGGCACGAAGGCGTACTCGCCGTCGTGCCGGATCACGTCGATGGCGAGCTGGCCCGGCGGATCGATGCGGTAGGCCGCGACCGCGGCGATCAACAGCCCCACGGCGAGCACCACCGCACCGGCCAGCGCCAGTGCCGGTCCGGCCTGGCAGAGCCCGGCCGCGACCCCCAACCCGCCCACCGACGCGGCGGTGATGCCGGTGCCCAGCACAGCCAGGCAGCGTCGGGGCGGGGGCGCCCGGAGCACCATGATCGCGGAGAGGCCGGCGCTCAACGCCGCGCTGACCGAGGCGAGCAGAATCGACGGGCAGGCGGTCGGCGTCGCGTCGCCGAGCAGCCGGGTCGGCTCGGAGAACAGCACCCAGCCGACGAACCAGAGCGCGGCGCCCACGATCACGCCGTCCAGCGCGAGCCGGGCCGCCGAGGGCACCGACCCGGTCACCCCGGGCAGGCGGAGCAGGCCGAAGCAGAACAGCAGGCCGCCGGTGGCCGTGCCGAGCGCCACCAGGGTGGCCCAGGTGGTCCGCTGGTGCTGCTCGTGTGCCCAGTGCTCGCTCATGGTCACCGCGACGGCTGCCCCGACCAGCGCGGTCACCACCGCGAACGCGCCACCGACGGCCAGCACCGCGTACGCCGGACGGTGCGGTGCGACCCGGCGCCGGACGGCGGCGGCGAGCAGCACGCCGGCCGTCAGGGCGATCAGCGCGCTCAGCACCGCAGCGCCGATCATGGCCGGGGGTGTGTGCACGACCTCAACTCTGCCGGATCGATGCCCGCTGTGGGGATCGGGTGTGCATCTGTTGGGACACGGCGCGACGCCGGTGTCCGGGCCGCGCCGTCGGTGTCAGACTGGTACACATGCCTGAGCTGCGGTCGAAGACCTCCACGCACGGTCGGACGATGGCCGGTGCCCGGGCCCTCTGGCGGGCCACCGGGATGACCGACGACGATTTCGGCAAGCCGATCGTCGCCATCGCGAACAGTTTCACCCAGTTCGTGCCGGGCCACGTACACCTCAAGGACATGGGCGGCCTGGTCGCCGACGCGGTGGCGGAGGCCGGCGGGGTGGGCCGGGAGTTCAACACCATCGCGGTCGACGACGGCATCGCCATGGGCCACGGCGGCATGCTCTACTCCCTGCCCAGCCGGGAGTTGATCGCCGACGCGGTCGAGTACATGGTCAACGCGCACTGCGCGGACGCTCTGGTCTGCATCTCCAACTGCGACAAGATCACCCCGGGCATGCTGCTGGCCGCGTTGCGGCTGAACATCCCCACCGTGTTCGTCTCCGGCGGCCCGATGGAGGCCGGTAAGACGGTGGCGATCGAGGGGATCGTGCACAGCAAGATCGACCTGATCGACGCGATGATCGCCTCCTCGAACGAGGCCGTCACCGACGAGCAGCTCGGTGAGATCGAGCGGTCCGCCTGTCCCACCTGCGGCTCCTGCTCCGGCATGTTCACCGCGAACTCGATGAACTGCCTCACCGAGGCGATCGGGCTGGCGCTGCCGGGCAACGGCTCGACGCTGGCCACCCATGCCGCCCGCCGGTCGCTCTTCGTCGAGGCCGGCCGCACCGCTGTGGAGATCGCCAAGCGGTGGTACGACGGCGACGACGCCTCGGTGCTGCCCCGCGAGGTGGCCTCCCGGGCCGCGTTCGAGAACGCCGTCGCCCTGGACGTGGCGATGGGTGGGTCGACGAACACGATCCTGCACCTGCTGGCCGCCGCCCGCGAGGCCGAGCTGGACTTCTCCGTGGCGGACATCGACGCCATCTCCCGCCGGGTGCCCTGCCTGGCCAAGGTGGCCCCGAACTCGCCGCAGTACCACATGGAGGACGTGCACCGCGCCGGTGGCATCCCGGCCATCCTCGGCGAACTCGACCGCGCCGGCCTGCTGCGCCGGGACGTGCACGCGGTGCACTCCCCCGCCCTGGAGGGCTGGCTGGCCGACTGGGACGTGCGCGCCGGCACCGCCAGGCCCGAGGCGATCGAGTTGTTCCACGCCGCACCGGGCGGGGTGCGCACCACCGAGCCGTTCTCCACCACCAACCGCTGGTCGTCGCTGGACACCGACGCGGCCGGCGGCTGCATCCGGGACCGGGAGCACGCGTACACCGCCGATGGCGGGCTGGCCATCCTCTACGGCAACCTCGCGCCGGAGGGCTGTGTGGTGAAGACCGCCGGGGTGCCCGAGGAGTGCCTGACCTTCCGCGGCCCGGCAAAGGTCTACGAGTCGCAGGACGACGCGGTGACCGCCATCCTGGCCAAGGAGATCGTCGCCGGGGACGTGGTGGTGATCCGCTACGAGGGGCCGAAGGGCGGTCCCGGCATGCAGGAGATGCTCTACCCCACCTCGTTCCTCAAGGGACGAGGGCTGGGCCGGGCCTGCGCGCTGCTGACCGACGGCCGGTTCTCCGGCGGCACCTCCGGGCTCTCCATCGGGCACGCCTCCCCCGAGGCCGCCTCCGGCGGGTTGATCGCGCTGGTCGAGCCGGGTGACGAGATCGTCATCGACATCCCGGCCCGCTCGATCGAGCTGAACGTGCCGGCCGACGTGCTGGACGCCCGCCGGGTCGCCCAGGAGAAGCGGGACCGCCCGTACACCCCGGTCGACCGGCAGCGTCCGGTGTCGGCGGCGCTGCGCGCGTACGCCTCGATGGCCACCTCGGCCAGCGACGGCGCCTACCGCCGCGTCCCCGAGTGACCGGCCGGATGGCCCGCCCCCGGTGGCGGGTCATCCGGGCCCTCGTAACCGCCCCGGCTCGGGTAGCGTGGAGGCAGCGTCGCGTGTCGGTGGCAGACCGTGTCAGGCATGGAGGCGCCGGATACGAAGGACCACGACGATGACGCAGTCGTTGCCTTCGCCCTCCAGTGACTGAGGGCGAGAAGATTAGGCTCGTCGCCTGGAGCCACGAGCTTCGCAGCGTGCACGATCGGCTACGCGAAGCCCTGCACCTCACCCGAAACGCACTGGCCAGTGGCGAGGCGGCCGGACCAGCCACCCGCGACCTGCTGCTGTTCTGTCACGGCTTCTGTGCCGCGCTGACCGGGCACCACGAGGGCGAGGATCGCGAACTGTTCCCCGCGATCGCCGCCGCCCATCCGGAACTGCGCGACACCCTGCGCCAGCTGAAACAGGACCACTCGATGATCGCGCATCTGATCGCGGGGTTGCAGGCTGCCGTGGATCGCTCCGCCTCCCCGGCCGAACTCGACCGCCACGTCGAGGGCATCGCAGCCGTCATGGAAAGCCACTTCCGCTACGAGGAACGCCAGCTACTGGCGGTACTCGACACGCTCGCCCTGGACGCCGACCCGCACGACGTCCTGGGTCCACTGTGAACCGAGGGAGAGGGCTCCCGTGGGACTCGGCGGATCGTCGATCACGGTTCACCCTGGCGTCATGCCGCTCCCGGTAGCGTGGCGATCGTTGATCGTGGATCGGGAGGGTGTCGATGGGTGCGAAGCGAAAGGTCAGCGCCGCGATCACGGCGGCGCTGCTCGCCACGACGGCGGCGGTCGTGGTGGCGTCACCGGCCAGTGCGGGTAGGGGGCAACCGGGCGCGCTGCGGGTGGCGACCTACAACGCCTCGCTGAACCGGGGCGTCGCCGGCGGGCTGGTCGCCGACCTGTCCGGGCGGGACGACGCGCAGGCCGGCAACGTCGCCGAGGTGATCCAGCGGGTACGCCCGGACGTGCTGCTGATCAACGAGTTCGACTACGACCCGGCCGGGCGGGCGTTGGCGTTGTTCCAGGACAACTACCTCTCCGTGCCGCGCAACGGCACCCGCGCGATCCGCTACCCGTACCGCTACGCGGCCCCGTCGAACACCGGTGTCCCCTCCGGACACGATCTCAACAACGACGGGACCGTCGGCGGGCCCGACGACGCGTACGGTTTCGGGCTCTTCCCCGGCCAGTACGGCATGGCGGTCTACTCGGCGTACCCGATCGACCTGGCCCGAGTGCGCACGTTCCAGACGTTCCGCTGGCGGGACATGCCCGGCGCGCTGCTGCCCGACGACCCGGCCACCCCCGCGCCCGCCGACTGGTACTCCCGGCAGGAACTCGCCGACGTGCGGCTCTCCTCCAAGAGCCACTGGGACGTGCCGATCCGGCTGCCTGGCCGTACCGTGCACCTGCTGGCCAGCCACCCCACGCCGCCGGTCTTCGACGGGCCGGAGGACCGCAACGGCCGCCGCAACCACGACGAGATCCGCTTCTGGGCCGACTACGTCTCGCCGTGGCGGGCCGGCTACATCTACGACGACACCGGGCGCCGCGGCGGGTTGCGGCCGGGGGCGGCCTTCGTGATCGCCGGGGACCTCAACTCCGACCCGTACGACGGTGACAGCCTGCCCGGCGCGGCGCTGCAGCTGCTCGACCACCCCCGGGTCAACGACCGGGTCGTGCCGGCCAGCGCGGGCGGCACCGCAGCGGCGCGACGGCAGGGCGGCGCCAACCTCGACCACCGCAGCGATCCGCGTTTCGACACCGCCGACTTCGCCGACACCAGCCCCGGCAACCTGCGGGTCGACTACCTGCTGCCGAGCCGGGGCCTGCCGGTCCGTGCCACCGGAATCTTCTGGCCGGTGCCGGGTGACCCGCTGTTCCGGTTGGTCGGCGACTACGACCCGGCCCTGCCGGGCGGCTTCCCCACCTCCGACCACCGGCTCGTCTGGCTCGACCTGCGGCGCTGAGATGTCGCCGGCCCCGGCGTCGGGTGACCGGCGCCGGGGCCGGCTAGACCTGCGCGCTTCAGCAGTGCTCGGCCTTCCGGTCGAACATCTGCCCGATGCGGATCTGGTTGCCGAACGGGTCGCGGATGCCGAAGTCGATCCCGTACGGCCGTTCCATCGGCTCGTCGGTGATGTCGACACCCTTGGCGACCAGCTCCTCGTACGTCTTGTGGGCGTCGTCGGTGGTCATGAAGAGGAAGCCACCCGCAGCGCCCTTGGACAGCAGTTCGCGGACCTGCTCGGCGGTGGCCGGGTCGAGGTTCGGCGGGCCCGGCTTCTCCAGCAGGATCTCCCGCTGCCGGTCGCCGGGAATGTTGACCGTGAGCCAACGCATGAAGCCGAGATCCTGATCCGTGTTCAACTCAAGGCCGAGCTTGCCGATGTAAAAGTCGAGCGCCTCGTCCTGGTCGAGGACGTAGATCTGGGAGCGGCTGATCGCGTTCATCGTCATGCCCGAAACGCTAGTGCAACGCTCTGACCTGCTGCTTATCCAAAACTGCTCGGTCTGGTCCACGCCTTCGTGAAGCAGCTCGGCACCGGCGCGGCGGGCGCCGTCCGCCGCTTACGGTAGTCGGTGGGCGACTCACCGACGATCTGCCGGAAGGTACGGCTGAACGTGCCGAGACTGCCGAAACCGACAGCCGTGCAGATCTCCGTCACGTCCTGGTCGCTGTGCACCAGCAGGTACATGGCCCGCTCCACCCGACGCCGTTGCAGGTAGCGGTGCGGGGTCTCACCGAAGGTGGCCCGGAAGGTACGGATGAAGTGCGCCTCGGAGACGTGCGCGACCCGCGCCAGGGTCGGAATATCGAGCGGTTGAGCGTACGCCCGGTCCATCGCGTCCCGGGCGCGCAACATCGCCCGATTCGTCTCCTCGACCGCCCTGCTCACCCGCACCTCCCCGACTACGATGCCACGACGGCACGGCCACCGTCCGGCGGGTAGGTTCCACCATGGCTGACTTGACCGACGCTCGCTGGCGCAAGAGCACCCGTAGTGGCAGCAACGGCGGCGAGTGTGTCGAGGTCGCCGACAATCTGCCCGGCGTCGTCGCCGTACGCGACAGCAAAGAGCCGGACGGTCCCACCCTCACCTTCACCCCCACCGCCTGGACCACCTTCCTCGCCACCACCCGCAACCGCCGCTGACCTCCGAGGTGCCACGCCCAGCGACCTCGCAAACTTGGACAGTTTCCGTTAGTGCGTAACGGGAACTGTCCAAGATCGCGGTCGTCGTCCACGCTGACCAGCGAGCGAGTGCGTTTCAGGTCCGGACAGGGCTTCCGGTTGTCCCATAGGTCGACGCTTCCGCTGATCACTCTTCAGGTGGCGCGCGGTAACCAGTTAGTGAGCGTACGAACCGAGTTCAGCGACCTGATCCGCGCGATCGCTCTCCCCCACCGACGTTGCTCGCTCCGTCGCCGAGACGCGGTCGCAGTTCCCGGACGCGCAAACGCTGCCCACGTTGGAGATGGAAGGCTCGTACGGGCAGCGCTCGGCGAGGTCACTCTGATCGAAAACCTCAACCCCGAGACGGCACTTCAGATGCAGATCGTCTTCCTCGGCACGTTGCTCCAGGACCGCGACCACAGCGAAGCACAGCTTGAAGCATTCATCACCGACGTGGAGCGAACCGCAGCCGACCACCTGTAGCCCCACCGGGCAGCGCGCCACGTTCATCTCCGATAGTGTCCGTCCGACTACTCAGACGTGATCAATGCTCGCGGACGTCGACGGAGGAACTGCATGGCCAGCATCGAAGAGGTCAAGGCGGCACTGATGCAGGCAGCCGAGCAGGGCAACGTGACGATCAACCAGATCCGCGCCGCCGCCGAGAACACCGAGCAGATGTTGGCCCGGCTACGTGCCGTCGCCGCCGGCACCGGCCATCCGGCGATCGCCGAGGCCATCGCCCGAGGCGAGCAGAGCAAGCAACGCATGGCCGAGGCCATGACCCTCGTGCAGGGCAGCTCGGAGGCCGCCCGCCGCTACGTCGGCATCCTCGGCTGATCACCGACCACCACAATGAGTGTCGGCGAGGTAAAGGCGGCCCTGCGCGCCGCCATCGAAGCCGCGCGCCAGGGACGACGGGTGTTCGACAATGCCGTCACCGAGGCCGAGGCGGCAACCCGAATGGCGAACGTCGTGCTGAGCGGCAGCCAACACCAGTACGTGACCGACACCCATCAGGCACTCGCCGCCGCCAGGGCAGAGGTCGAACCGACTCGCCGCCGCTTCGACCACACCGCCGAACACGCAAGCGACTACCTCAGCCGACTCGGATGAGCGGCAGCATCGCCGAACTGGTCGCGCAGCTTCTCGCCGTACGCGGAAAGCTTGATGCCGCAGCGGTCACCGCGCTGCGCGCCCAGACGGACGCCGAAGGGGCCTTGGCGCGGCTGGTCGAGGTGCAGCGTGGAAGCAGCGACAATCGATTACGCGCCGCCGTCACGGACGCCGAGGTGGCCCGGGACAAAGCCGGCCGGTACGCCCGCCTGCTGTCTGATGCTGCCCGCAACATCACCGCGTACGTCGACACGATCGCCCCCGGGACGGCGCCCACCGAACCAGACGAGACGGCTTCGCCGTCCGGGGACCGCCTGGTTGAGGAGGCGGAGGGACGCAGCCGTAGGGGCGAGGCGTTCCTCCGCCGGCACGTCAAGAAAGCGGACGATACCGAAGACACCCTCAAGCAGACCGAACAGGCGATCACCACAGGCTTTCGCGAGCTGCAAAAAGGCTTGAAGGGCTCGGGAGCGAGTGGTGGCACCACGACGACGACGGCTGCCGACCCCGGCACGCCGGTGGACCGTCCTCAGTTGGAGCACCCGGTGACGTCGGTCATCATGGCTGCTGGTGCGGTCGTCGTGGGGCTCCGCGGTATCTGGAACATGGCGAAGAAGCACCGCGAGAGGAAGCGATCTGATGAACAGCCCTGAGATGGTCGAGTACATCCGGACGATGATCAGAGGCGATCACGAGGCCAACGACCGAATCGAAGCTCGCCTCGACGAGATCGGCTGGGACGGCTTCCCAGCCCTCCTCGGTGCGGTCTTCTACTTCGCGGTCAACCAGCGCTTCAATGAGCGGACATCCCCGGGCGAGATCATGCGCTTCGTGGCCGACATGCGAGCGGCAGCCCCCGCTGGCACCCCGGAAATCGACGCCAACGCAGCCGAGACGCTGATTCGAGCCGCTGTGGATCCCGATGTCGAGACGGCCATAGACCCCCAGATGGCCGGACGCATCCAGGGACTGGTGATCCTGGATATCTTGGGCAACGGTGCTGTCAATGACGACGAGCTGAACGAACTTCTCACCGATGCAGCAGCGCTGGCCAGCCGAGTGAACTGATTCCAGACAGAGACTTTCTCTAGTTGACGCTTGATAAGCAGATGCTTGAGTACGCCATCGGAACCACCACCGAGGATCAACGGCTTGACGCGGTGTTCACCGCCCTCAGCGACCGCACCAGGCGGGACATCGTCGCCCGGCTCAGCGCGGGCGAGGCGACGGTCAAGGAGTTGGCTGAGCGGTACGCGATGAGCATGCAGGCCGTGTCGCAGCACATCGGGGTCCTTGAGCGGTCCGGTCTGGTCAGCCGGGGCCGGCACCGGCAGACCCGGCCGTGCCGGCTCGAACCGGGGCCCTGGCGGTGGCCGTCTCGTGGATCGAGTAGAGCCGACGTACCTGGGCGGCGCGAATGGACCGGCTGGAAACCCGCCTCGCCGATCTGCAACAGGGTGAGGGCAGGTGAACGACGAGTTCGTCTACCGGCGGGTGCTGCGGGCACCACGCGAGCTGGTGTGGCGCTGCCTCACCGAGCCCGCCGAACTCGCGCGGTTCTGGGGCCCGCACGGGATGGACACCCCGATCGACGGCATCATCGTCGAGCTTCGGCCGGGGGGCCGCTTCGAGACCCTGATGCTGGGGACGAACGGCAGCCACCGGATGGTTGCCACGTTCACCGAGGTGGTGCCGCCCGAACGGCTGGCCTGGATCGAGCCGGCCAGCGGGATGCACACCACAAGCACGCTCGATGACCTGGGCGACGGCACCACGTGCGTCGTCATACATCAGCGGCACGTGCCTGAGGCGATGCGCCGGCCCGAGGCACGAGCCGGCTTCCTCACTTCCCTCGACAAGCTTGAGAAACACCTCGCTCACCTCACGCAGGGAGACAGGCAGTGACCGATCCGCAGTTCTGGGTGGCACAAACCTACGAGCGGCTCGCCGATCTTCTCGCCGCCGCGACCGTCGCGACGTGGGACGCACCCTCGCTGTGCGAGAAGTGGCTCGTACGCCAGGTGATCGCGCACGTGACGATGCCGGTGCGGCTGACCCCCGAGCAGTTCGGCGCCGAGCTGGCGGCGGCCGGCGGTGACTTCACGGTGCTCTCCGACACCGTGGCGACGCGGGACGCCGCGCTGCCACTCGTCGACCTTATCGGTCAGCTTCGATCGCTGGAGCTGCACGCGTGGCAGCCGCCGGGCGGCGGCGCGGCAGGTGCCCTGAGCCACGCCGTCATCCACTCGCTGGATGTGACGATCGCGCTCGGCCGACCCGCGGTCGCACCACGGGAGGCGGTGACCACCGTGCTCGACCACCTCGCCGCCACCAACGGCGCCCTGTTCGGGGTGGACGTGACAGGGGTCCGGCTGGAGGCGTCCGACATCCCCTGGAGCATCGGAGAGGGCCAGCTTGTCCGCGCCGACGGCGGCTCACTCGTGGCGCTGCTGAGCGGTCGCACGCTGCCCGACGGGCGCACCCTCCCCCGCAGCTGACCGCCGAGGCCAGCGGAACTGTTCAGCCCAGCAGGAGCGAACGGCGGTGCTGGAGGTGCGCCCGCTCGGCGGGATCGTGGGTGAGGTCGATCGCGCTCGCGTAGGCCGCGACCGCCTCCCTGTGGTGGCCGAGCCGTTCGAGCAGGTGGGCGC
Source organism: Micromonospora sp. C51 (assembly GCF_018070435.1). Lineage (NCBI taxonomy): Bacteria > Bacillati > Actinomycetota > Actinomycetes > Micromonosporales > Micromonosporaceae > Micromonospora > Micromonospora sp. C51. The sequence goes on from NZ_JAGPXQ010000020.1 coordinate 90,809, forward strand.
GGGCGGCCCGAGCCGGCTGGAACCGGCGGGCCCGGTCGCCCACGCTGCCCAGCAGTTCGTCGAGCCGGGCCAGCCCGGCCGCCGGGCCCTCGACCTCGGCGGTGGCGACCGCGTAGGCGACCGCGCCGCCGAGCGACGGCGCGACCGCGTGTAACGCGCGGTGCAGCTCCCGCAGCGCCGGCCAGTCGGTGGTGCCGGTCGCCCGCCGGCCGCAGTGCACGGCCTGGACGGCGGCCTCGAGTTGGAAGCGGCCGACCTGCCCGCGCGCGTGCGCGGCGCGCAGGTGCGCGTACGCCCGTTGGATCAGGTGGTCGTCCCAGCGCGACGGGTCCTGCTCGGCCAGCGGCACGAACCGCCCGTCTCCGTCGAGGCGGGCGGGCAGGCGCGCGGACGACAGCTGGACGAGGGCGGCGAGCCCGTGCGCCTCCGGGTCGTCGGGCACCAGCGTCGTCAGCACCTCGGCCAGGTGCAGGGCCTCGCTGGGCACCTGCCGGGTCTCCGGGCCGGTCGTCGTCCAGTCAATGACGTACGCCCCGTAGACCGCCTCCAGCACCGCCGCCATCCGATCCGGCAGATCGCCGCGGTCAGGGATGCGGAACGCGATCCGCGTGGCCTTGATGCGCCGCTTCGCCCGGACCAGGCGGGTCGCCATCGTCGACGCCGGCACCGTGAAGGCCCGGCCGACCTGGGCGGCCGTGAAACCGAGCACCGTGTTGAGCATGAGCGGGGTGTGCACGGCCCGCTCGATCGCCGGGTGCGCGCACACCAGCATCAGCTCCAGCCGCCGGTCCGGGACGGCGTCGAGGTCAAGGTCGTCGAGGTGTACGGGGGCGTCCCGCTCCACGTCGAGCGGCCCGGTGCGCTGCCAGTGCGCCGACTTCCACAGGTCCCGCAGCCGGTTACGCGCAACGGCCAACAGCCACCCGTCGGGCGTCTCCGGCACGCCCTGGTCGGGCCAGGTCCGCAGGGCCCGCTCGAAGGCGTCGGCCAGGGCGTCCTCGGCGGCGGCGAGGTCACCTGTCGACGCGGCCAACAGGGCGAGCAGCCGCCCGTAACTGTCGCGGGCCGCGACAGTCGCGGCTGCCCACCCCTCGTCGCCGACGGTCAGCTCGTCCATCTCCCGTCGACGATCGCCGTCGCGCTCGGGCGTACCTCCACCACGCCCCACTGCGCGGCCGGGCATTTCTCCGCCCAGCCGATCGCGGCGTCGAGGTCCGGCACGTCGAGGAGGAACACCCCGGCCAGCGCCTCCCTGGTCTCCGCGAACGGGCCGTCCTGCACGCGTAGGTCACCGTCCCTACGGGTGACGGTCGTCGTCGCCGCGGTCGGCTGCAACACGTCGGCTGCCAGCAGCACCCCGGCCGACACCAGCGCCCGACCGTACGCGTCGAAGGCCGCCCGCGCCTCGGCGACGATCTCGTCGGACAGCTCACCCTCGCCCGGCTCGCGGTAGTGAATCAGCAGCGCATAACGCATGCTCGTCTCCTTCGCTCCCAGTGTGGGCCATGGGGCCCGCACCGAGATGACGAACGACGGCTGCCCGAATCGCCACCGAGGGCGACCGTGTCGAGCGCCGTGCCGGTTCGCGCACGGCGGGGAAGCTACCCGGCCGGACGGATCCGGAAGGTGGCCGTCGAGGGGCCAGCACCGGCACCGATTGGGGAGATCCGCATCTGCTGGTGGCGGTCGTGGCTCAGGTACCGATCCGGGAAGTTGTGCGACCGCAGCGACGTGTGCCGGCCGCCGATGCCGGTGACCGGGCAGAACGTGGCGTCGGCGCGGAACAGGGCGCTGCCGTCGGTGCGGTGCAGGAACACCCGGAAATCGGCGTGTCGTAGGTAGTGGCCGGGGAAGTTGACCGACTCGAAGGAGACGCAGTTGCCGTTGGCGAGACCGGAACGGACGATGAACGCGGCGTCGGCTCTGGTGCCGACATTCACCGGATCGACTCGGGCCTCGAAGTTGGCGTGCCGGACCCGATGACCGGGCGAGCTGGCGGCTTCCAGACCGATCCGGGCACCGGGAACCAGCGCCGGCCCGGCCGGCTTGGCAGGTGATGCGGGGGCGTTCGGGGCCGGTGGTGGGTTCTTGGTGGCCGGGCTGGCCGGTGGGCTGCCGAGGCCGGTCGAACCGGCCTCGTCCGCGTCGCTGCCGTCGGCACGCGGGTTGAGGCCGGGCCGGACGACCGGGTCGGTGGTCGGGCTCTGCGTAGCGGGTCCATCGCCTCGGGAGCCGGTGCCGTCCGTGTCGGGCAGCGGGTCGATGGCAGGGTCATCCGCGGCGCCGTCGGGAAGGGGCAGTCCGGCGACGAACTCGCCGCGGATCGGCTCCTGGGGTGTCCCGTCGCGCAGCGCCATCACCCCGACTACCGCGGTGACCACGACGAGGGCGACGCCGCCCAGCACCTGCGTACGCCGTGGGCCGGCCCGGCCGATGGTCGCACCCTGGTTGCCCGTGGCGGCGGTTGACGCTGCGTCGCGGGCGTACTCGTGGACGGGTTCTTCGGTTACCGGGTAGGCGTCGATGGTCCGACCGGCGTACCCGCCCGGATACGGGACGGTCGACGGCGCGATGCCGGTCGACGGTGGAGACGGTGTGGTCCGCCGGGCTCTGCCCAGCTGATGCCGCGTACCGGTGCCCCAATGATCAGAACCCGAAGCGGGTCGGCTCGTCCCGGGAAGCCAGCCGCCTATTCGCAGGTGTGACCGACCGTTGCCGTTCTGGGACATGCTTCACTCCTGCTGGTTCAGCGCACGCGCCTGACCCGGGCATGATCAATGGACCGCAGCGGACACACTCTCACCTTCCCCGGATTGATGCCAGTGCCGGTCACCGGCGGGGGGCAGCGCGAGATTCCTGGCGTACGTGATGGCGGCCGGTGTGTCGGGGAAGACCAGTCCGTCGCGGCGCAACTGGTCGGCCACGCCGAGAGCGTCGAGCACCTGGTCGTGACCGGGCACGATGCCGGAGAGCAGCACGGTGATGCCGCGCCCCTGGAGTCGGCGGATGGCGTCGCCGAGCACGTGGGCGCCGGTGGCGTCGATGGTGGAGACCCGGGACATCCGCAGGATGACCACCCGTACGTCCGCGACGTCGGAGAGCCGGAGCAGGAACGTGTGCGCCGCGGCGAAGAACAGCGGGCCGTCGAGTCGGTAGGCCACGATGTGCTCGGCGAGCAGGGCCTGCTCCTCGGCGGTGTGCTCGCCGGAGTCGAGCGGCACCTGTTCGAGTTTCGCGCTGCGGGCGATGGCGCGCAGCGCCACGACGACCGCGACCCCGACGCCGACGGCCACGGCGGTGACCAGATCCCAGATCACCGTGACGGCGAAGGTCAGCACCAGCACCAGCGCGTCGCCCCGGGTGGATCGGGCCAGTGCCCTTAGCGAGGCGGCCTCGACCATCCGTACGGTGGTGGCCAGCAGTACGCCGGCCAGGGCGGCGAGCGGGATGCGGCCCACCAGCGGTGCGGCGGCCAGCACGATCACGGCCAGCGCCACCGCGTGGGTCAGCGCCGCCAGCTTGGAGGCCGCTCCGGCCCGGACGTTGACGGCGGTACGTGCGATGGCCGCGGTGGCCGGGATGCCACCGAACAGCGGAGAGGCCAGGTTGGCCAGGCCCTGGCCGAAGAGCTCGCGGTCCGGGTCGTGCCGCTGGCCGACGGTCATCCCGTCGGCGACGGTTGCCGAGAGCAGACTTTCCAACGCGGCCAGCGCCGCTACCGCGAGTGCGGCGGGCAGCAGCACACCCACCGCCGAAAGGTCGAGGAAGTCCAGCGACGGAGCGGGCAGCCCCTGCGGCAGCGCGCCGATCCGGACCAGGTCGACCGGCACGAGTTCGGCGAGCAGCGTGGCGGCGGCCACGGCCAGCAGCGAGAAGGGCAGCCCGGGACGCCACCGGGCACCGAGCAGCATCACCGCCGCGACACCGAGGGCCACCGCGACGGCGGCCGGCCGGGGATGTACGACGAAACGGGTGACCGCGTCGGCCGCCGCCGCCCACACCTTCTCGCCTTGCGGGTCAGTGACGCCGAGCGCGGCTGGCACCTGTTGCAGGGCGATGACCACGGCGATGCCGGCGGTGAAGCCCTCGATCACCGGCACCGGCAGGTAGCGGACGTAGCGGCCGAGGCGGGCGAGGGCCAGGGCGATCAGGATCAGCCCGGCCAGAACGCCGACCATCAGCACCCCGGTCGCCCCGAACTGCGCCACGACCGGCACCAGCACCACGGTCATCGCGCCGGTCGGGCCGGACACCTGAAGGTTCGAGCCGCCGAAGACGGCCGCCACCGCACCGGCGACCACGGCGGTGATCAGCCCGGCCTCCGCGCCGAGCCCGGAGGTGACCCCGAAGGCGAGCGCCAACGGCAACGCGACCACGGCGACGGTGAGCCCGGCGACCAGGTCACGGCGGGGTGAGCGGCGTACCGCCTGCCAGTCGGCGCGGCCCGGCAGCAGGTCGCGGACCCGACGCCAGGCGGCGGACAGGGCGGGTCCGACCGGGCGGGCGGGACCGGTGTCGGTGGCCGTCACCGGTCCGGTCCGCCGGCGCGCAACTCGTCGAGCAGCCCGTCCCGGTCGGTGAGCACCGCGCCGAGGATCCGCCGCCCGGCGGCCAGCAAATCGGCCACGTCGGGCGTGCTCAGCGCGTACATCACCAGGGGGCCGTCCCGGTACGAGGTGACCATGCCGGCCCGGCGCAGCACGGCGAGCTGCTGGGAGAGGTTGGACGCCTCCACGTCGATGGCGGCCAGCAGGTCGCGCACCGGGCTGGGCCCGTCCTGGAGCAGTTCCAGCACCCGGATCCGGACCGGGTGCCCGAGGGTGCGGAACAGCTCCGCCTTCGCCTGGTACAGCGGCACCGACACGCCACGCGCCCCCCTTCGGATGCTGCCACCCGACAACACTCTGAAGACTTTAGCACTTGCGAAATTCTTCAACTCGGCAGGTCGTGAGCACCCGGCGCGGCGAACCCCGGTCGGCGCCGCCGCACCTCACTGCCTACTCCGGGTCGCCGGTCGGCTCCTGCGCCGGCCCCCGCCAGGCGGCCACCGTGACAGCCGAGAGCCACATTGCCAGAAATCCGCCGAGGGCCAGCAGAACGAGGACGACCACCACCCCCCACATACCGACGGCGTCGTCAAGGAAATCAGGTCCCTCCGCCCGGTCTGTGAAAAGCCTCGCCACCAGCACGAACAACCACGAGAGCAGATAGGCGATCGTCACGACCAAGGCGATCAGAGCGACGATCGCCCCCGTGACGATCGGCAGCGCGGCCGGCGGGACGGCCAGCCAGGAGAGGTGACGATCCTGCCGGGCGACGGCCAGCGCGTAGGCGGCCACCAGCAGAAGAACGCAGGTCATCGTGTACGAGCCGGTGAAGCGGTCCCATCGCAGGGGGTCGGCCGTGTCGGCTGCTCCCACGGCCGCCGAGACTGCACAGACGAACGCGAAGGTGGCGAACACCCATACTGCCTGAAGGGCCAGACCGAACAGGGTCGTCACGAAGGCCGCCACGATCCGGTGTCGAGGGTGCTGGCTCAGGTGTTGGAGGCTGATCCGGACCGCGGCTCGAATCGTCTCGCCCGCCTGCCGGGCACCGCGGTAGATGTCGAGCCCGAACCTCAGCCAGAGCCCGACGAGAATCAACAGACCGACGAACCAGGCGATCACACTGCCGGGGCCGAAGACGGCGTCAACCACCGCTTGGAGCAGTTCCGACGGGGCCGGCGGCTCGGCCACGGCAAGCTCCGGGACGTCCGTCGGAGCTTTGGTCAACGCATCCGCCGTGGCCATGGCCGCCTGCTCCTGTCGTGTTCGCCGAGGACACCGGTTTGAGTGCCGCGACCTCGGTGAGAGCCGGTGTGAGCCGGGCGAGCGCTCAGGGGATCGGCCTCACCTGGGTGGCGCCGCGCCAGCAGCCGGTACGGCCCACGGCCGAGCGCCACCCCGTACCGGACAACTGCACCTGCCCGTAGACGCAGGTTCTGGTGCTCGTCAGCAGGTTGCCGAAGGTGGAGATGCCGCCGTAGTCCATGGCGAAGTCCGCCACCCGGGTCGGCTGGTCACCGTCGATCACGGTGAGCTGGATGTTGGCGGGCCGAGGCACGGCGTCCGCGCCACCGGGCACCGGCATGAACCGGGGCCAGCTCGCACCGCATGCGGGCGAGTAGCGCAACTCGACCGTGCCGATCACCCGTTCGTCGAGCAGCACGGCGGCGCTGTCGAGTGTGGTCACGTCGGCATCTGCGGCGCAGCCGGCGTCCTTCGGGTCGGCACCGTCGCGGACGCCCACCGTCGCGGTCGTCGGCTCGGCCGCAGGTGGCGTGTTGCTGCCCGCCTCCGGCCTGCCGAATCCTCCGGCCAGCCAGGGCACCGCGACGAGCCCGGTCAGCACCAGCGTCCCGGCGAGAACCGCCCGGGCGGTGCGGCCAACCGGTCGGGATGCAGCGGTGTCACCTGCCGGGGTGGACGGATCGAGCGGTTCCTGGCCGTCCCGCCCCGACCCGGCCGGGGGCGCGGTGGTCGACGGCGCGGCGGCGGCGCCCGCAGCGACCGGCGGCACGGCGGCGGCACCCGGCGGCTCAGCGGGCGAATCCGCGTCCGCAGCCGACGCTGGGGCCGGCCGCGTCCCGCTCTCGTCGTCGCCGGCCGGGCGCTCGTGTCCCGGTGTCTCCGTGACGTGGCCGGCGACGACGCGCCACCGCTCGGTCCATTCCGCCTCGTCGCCGCCGAGCGCACGCACGTACGCCAGGGTCGTGTCCAGCGTCGGCAGCCGCCGGCCACCGGCCGCCTCGGACAGCGAGCTCGCGGACCGGTGGGCCCGCCGGGCGAGGGCCTGATAGGTGGGGCGGCCTGCCTTGTCACGCAGGGTCCTCAGGTCGGCGGCGAATGCCTGAAGCGGATCGGCGGTGGGGTCCAGGGGGCGTTCCGCCCGGGCCATGGGCCGCTCCTCGAATTGATTGACCACAACCGGGATTCATTGTCCGACGCGACACAGCGTAGAGATCAGTGTCGACGGACGGTAGAGATGAGGAGCCGAATCCTAGGGCCGACACAGCCCATCAGAGGTCAGGAGAGACAATGATCCGGAACGCCCGCCGGTTGGTCGCCGCTGCCGCAGGCGCCCTCATCGCCGCCAGCCTCCTGGTCGCGACGCCCGCCAGCGCCGCCACCTGTAGCGGTCACGGCTGCGACGGCCTCGATCCGATCGACACCGGCTGCTCCGCGAACGCCCGTAACGCCACGAACTACCCGAAGTACATCATGCAGGGCTCGACCACCCTCGCCGTGGTGGAGCTGCGCTGGAGCGAGACCTGCAAGACCAACTGGGGTCGGATCTCCAACCGGGTCAGCCCGCACAACACCGTTCAGGTGCACGTCTACCGGTCCAGCCCGTCCGCCACCACCGACTGGTACGGCGGCACCGGCCAGCAGTACTACGGGGACCAGCTCTACGGGCACAACATGACGGTCTGCGCGGTCGGCAAGGTGACCACCTCCTCCGGCACGACGTACACAAGCGACCCGCTCTGCGCCTGACGGTCTCCCCGGGCCGGTCCTGCGGTGCGAGCAGGACCGGCGGATAGGGCTACCGGGCCGGCGCGTCATGGGACCACGCGCCGGCCCGGTAACCATCCACGACGGCGGCGGTGAGGTCGGGAAGCGGCCCCGCCGCCACCCGAGGTGTCATGAGGGTGCCCGTACCGGCAGGTCGTTGACGCAGCGCAGCACCGGGCGGGTGGTGAGGGCGGTGGGGTCGAGGGGTGCCGCCGACCGCACCGTGAAGGTCGCCGCCTCGCCGGGGAGCAGGGTCACAAGCGCCGTGTCGACCTCAGCGGACGGGTCGAGGCGATCCGGAAACAGGGTCACGTCGCGCAGGATGGTGCGGGCGGTGACGCGTACCTGTTGGCCACCGTCGGCCGGCTGCACCGTCGCGTCGAAGGCCGCCGCCGGCCATCGGACGTCGCGGTCCTCGGCAAAGAACCACCAGGCACGTTCGGCCGGGTCGTCGGTGTCGGCGACCAGCAGTTCGTCCCGGGCGTCGTCGGGCCGGGCCAGCTCCGCCGCCAGTGCCAGGGTCACCGTCTCGTACGCGGGCACTTCCAGCTCCAGGGTGGACTTCGCTTTCGGTTCCCCCGCCAGGGTGAGCCGGGTGACCGTGATCGACGCCCGCCACGGCTGCCCGCCGTCGTTCACCGCGACCAGGGCCAGCCCACCGTCGCGGGGCTGCACGGTGAGCAGCCGGTCGGCGTAGGAGCGGCGCAGCGCGTACCAGAGTGGTTTGCGGCGGCCGTCGCCGTCGACGGCGGCCCACGAGGTGACCGGCCAGCAGTCGTTGAGTTGCCAGACGATGGTGCCCATGCACCGGCCCCGGTGGGAGCGGAAGTGTTCCACCCCGAGGGCGATGGCCCGGGCCTGGTTGAGCTGGGTCAGCCAGTGCCAGTCGTCGAAATCGCGCGGCTCGGGCAGGTGCGCGTCCAGCCCTCGGCGCAGCTTACGGTCCCCGTCGGCGGCCTTCTGGTGATGCGCCATGCCGGGTGAGTCGTGGGCGAGGGGCTCGTCGGAGAGGGCCCGGCGCAGCGTCGCGTACGCGGGAGGCCCCTGGTAGCCGAACTCGGCGACGAACCGGGGAAGGTACTCCCGGTACTTCGGGTAGTCGTCGGTGTTCCACACGTCCCAGATGTGCGTGGTGCCGTACGCCGGATCGTTGGGGTGGATCTCGTCGCTGCCCGACCAGGGGCTGCCCGGCCAGTACGGGCGGGTCGGGTCCAGCGCGGCGACGATGCGCGGCAGCAGGTCAAGGTAGTAGCCCCGCCCCCAGCTGCGCCCGGCCAGCGGTGCCTGCCAGTCCCAGTCGTGCCAGCCCCAGATGTTCTCGTTGTTGCCGGTCCACAGCACCAGCGAGGGGTGCGGCGCGAGGCGGATCACCTGTTCGGTGGCCTCGGCGGCCACCTCGGCGGCGAACGGCTCCTCCTCCGGGTACGCGGCGCAGGCAAAGAGGAAGTCCTGCTGTACCAGCAGTCCGCGTTCGTCGGCCAGGTCGTAGAAGTCCTCCGACTCGTACCGGCCGCCGCCCCAGACCCGCAGCAGGTTGATGTTCGCCGCCTCGGCCTGGTCGAAGCGGTGGTCCAGGCGCACGCGGGTGACCCGGTTGGGGAAGACGTCGTCGGGGATCCAGTTGACGCCCCGGACGAAGATCGGCATCTCGTTGACGTACAGCGTGAACGGGGCACCGTGCTCGTCGGGGGTGGTGTCCAGGCGTACCGACCGGAAGCCGATCCGGCGGTGCCATTCGTCGAGCGGGCGGCCGTCGGCATCGTGCAGGGTGACCGTCAGTTCGTGGCGGTGGGCCGACCCGTACCCACGGGGCCACCAGAGTTCCGGCCGGTCAACGGTGAGGGGCAGCACTGCGGATCGTTGCCCCGCCGGGATGGTCACCTCGGCGCGCTGGCCCGCCACCTGCGCCCGGACGGTGAGCGGCCGGTCGGTGACCCGTTCCACCTCGACGTGCACCTCCACCCGACCGGTGTCGCCGTCGACGGTGACAAGAGGGCGTACCGTCGCCAGTCGGGCGACCGACCAGCCGTGTACGGCGATCTCCTGCCAGATGCCGGCGGTGACCAGCGTCGGTCCCCAGTCCCAGCCGAAGTTGCAGGCCATCTTGCGGATGAACTGGAACGGCTCCGGGTACGCGTTGGGGCGATCGCCGAGCCGATCACGCTGCGCCTCGGCGTACCGGTAGGCGGAGTCGAGGCGTACGACCAGGTGGTTACGCTCGGCGCGGAGCAGCGACCCGACGTCGAAGCGGTGACCTCGGTGCATGTTCTCGGTACGGCCGACCTCGACGCCGTTGAGCGTGATCGTGGCGACCGTGTCCAGGCCGGCGCAGACCAGGTCGAGGCGGGCGTGGTCGCCGGCCGGCCGGTCGAAGGTGGTCTCGTACGCCCAGTCGGTGCGGCCGATCCAGGCCAGCGCGGTTTCGTTGTCGTCGAGGTACGGGTCGGGGATCAACCCGGCCGCCAGCAGGTCGGTGTGCACACAACCCGGCAGGGTGGCCGGCACCGTCGCCCCGTCCACCTCGGGTGGCACCTGCTGGCCGGGTACCGCCCGCATGGTCCACCCGTCGTGCAGTGTCTGCCGGATCGGACCGGTCCCCCGCGCGTCGCTCAAGACTTCACCGCGCCTTCCATGATTCCCCGGACGATCTGCCGACCGCCGATGACTAGCATGATCAACAATGGGACGGTGGCCACGAACGCGCCGGCCAGCACCCGGCGGTAGATGACGTAGTTGCCGCTGGCCAGGTCGGAGATGGCCACCATCGAGGTGGGATAGTCGGTGCCGTTGAGGGTGATCAGTGGCCACTGGAAGTCGTTCCAGGTGGCCACAAAGGTGAGCAGGCCGAGCACCGCCAGCGCCGGCCGCACCGCCGGCAACACGATGTTCCAGTAGACCCGCATGGTGGTGGCGCCGTCCACCCGGGCCGACTCGACCAGTTCGTCCGGCACCGTGTTGACGATGAACTGCCGCATGTAGAACACCCCGAAGGCGGTCACCAGGCCGGGCACGATCACCGCCAGCAGGGTGCCGTTCCAACCCAGCTTGCCCATCACGATGTAGAGCGCGACCACGCCGAGCTGGTTGGGCACGGTCAGGGTGAGGATCACGAACAGCATCAGCGGCCTGCTGCCCCGGAACCGCAGCTTGGCGAAGGCGAAGCCGGCCAACGAGCAGAAGAACAGCACCGACGCGGTCACCACGGTCGACACGATCACGCTGTTCACCAGGGAGGCGGCGAAGTAGACATCCTGGAGGGAGAAGACCTCGTCCAGGTTGACCAGGAACTGGTCACCCGGGATCACCACCGGTGGCAGTTGGGAGGTCGCCTCGTCGGTGCTGGTCGAGATGACGAACATCCAGTACAGCGGAAACGCCGCGAACAGCGTGCTCAGGGCCAGGAGCAGGTAGGTCCAGAAGCCGGCCGGAGTGTCCTGCGGTGCCCGGCCCAGCAGCACGGCCCGCTTGCGTCCGCCGCGCATTGCCGACGGTGTCGGCCGGGGTCGCTCCAGAAGGCTCATCGCGCCACCTCGCTTCGCTCGGCGCCGCGATGAGGCACCGTCGCGCTGAACCGATCGATTTGCTCGCCACGCTCGCTCACCGCGCCACCTCGCTTCGCTCGGCGCCACGATGAGGCACCGTCGCGCTGAACCGACCGATTTGCTCGCCACGCTCGCTCACCGCGCCACCTCGCTTCGCTCGCTCATTTGCGTCCCCCCGAGATGCGGTTGGTCAGCAGGGTGTTCAGGGCCGCGACCACGAGGATGATCAAGAACAGTGCCCAGGACATCGCGGCGGCGTACCCGAGGTTGAGGTCCTTCCAGCCGACCTTGTAGATCAGCTGCGCCACGGTCTGCCACTCGCCGCCGGCACCGCCGGTGGCGGCCTGCGCGTTGAGGTCGAACAGCATCGGCTCGGTGAACAGTTGCAGCCCACCGATGGTGGACAGCACCACGGTGAAGATGACCACCGGCCGGATCATCGGCACGGTGATCCGCCAGAGCTGCCGCCACGGACCGGCGCCGTCGAGCGCCGACGCCTCGTACACGTCGCGCGGGATGGACTGCATCGCCGCCAGGTAGAGCAGGGCGTTGTAGCCGATCCACTTCCAGTTGACCATCGTGGCGATGGCGATCCAGGAGTGGAGTTTGTCGGCCCGCCAGTCGATCGGGTTCTCGGTGCCGATCCCGATCAGGCCCAATACCCAGTTCGCCATGCCGAGGTCGCGGGAGAAGAAGACGTTGAAGACAAGCGTCGAGGCGGTGATCGGGGTGATGTAGGGCAGCAGCGCGCCGACCCGCCACCAGGTCTGGGCCCGGAGCCGGCGGTTGAGCAGCGACGCGATGATCAGCGCCAGCAGCAGTTGCGGGACGGTGGAGAGCAGGAAGATGCCGAAGGTGTTGAAGAGGGCGTTGCCGAAGTCGCCGTCGGTGAACAGCCGGCTGAAGTTCTCCACACCGGCCCAGCCGGTCAGCTCCGGGTCGTCCAGGCGCCAGTGGCGTAACGCCACCACACCGTTGAAGATCATCGGGAAGAGCCCGAAGACGAAAAAGAGCAGGAAGAACGGCGCGATCATCAGGTACGGCAGGTACCGCATGTCGAAGCGGTGCAGCCGGTCGCGCCAGGTCATCGACCGGCCGGGGGACGGCCGAGGGCGGCGGGTGGCCGGTTCGGGGGCGGCGCGCGTGGTGGGCATGGGCGCTCCAGGGGCGACGGGGGACTTCAGACCGGAACCGAGGTGGGCGCGGGCGCCCACGCGCCCACGCCAGTCTCGATGGCGTTACCTGCTGGCCTTCTCGGCTTCCTTGATCGCCTCGGCCCAGGCGGCGTCCGACGCGAGCGTGCCGTTCTGCACCCGATTGATCACGTTCTCCACGGCGACCCGGGTGGGGCCGTTCTTCTTGCCCAGGTACTGCGGGGTCAGGCCCTCCGCCATCTTCGGGAAGATCTGGCCGACCGGCGCGGAGTTGAAGAACTCGTTCTTGAAGTCGGCGATCGCGGGGTCGGCGTAGAGCGCCGGCTGCGAGGGCAGGTTCCCGACCGTCTTGAAGACCTCGATCTGCTGCGCCGGCTGAATCAGCCACTCCAGGAACTTGTACGCCTCGTCGACGTTCCTGCCCTGCTTGGGAATGGTGAGGAAGGAGCCGCCCCAGTTGCCGCCGCCACCGGGCACCGCGGCGATGTCCCACTTGCCCTTGGTGCCGGGGGCGGTGTTCTGGATGTGCCCGAGCATCCACGCTGGGCAGGCCAGCACCGCGAACGACCCGCTGGTGAAGCCCTTGTCCCAGTCGGCCTGGAAGCTGGTGAGGTTGGCCGACAGGCCGGCGTCGGCGGCCCGGACGGCGTAGTCGAACGCGACCTTGGGACCGCCCTCCATCCGCAGTTGCTCGTTCTCGTCGTAGAAACCGACAGGCTGCTGACCGAGGATCGGGTTGAACAGGTTCGTCGCGTTGTCGACGAACTTCTTCTTGGTCTTGGCGGTGTACTGCTGGCCGACCTCCAGGAACTTGTCCCAGGTGGGCCAGAGCGCGGAGACCTGGTCCCGCTCGGTGGGCAGCCCGGCGGACTCGAACAGGTCGGTGCGGTAGCACATGGCCAGGCCGCCGACGTCGGTGCCGAGGCCGATCTGGGCACGGCCGTCGGCCGACAGGGACTGCTTCCACTTCCACGGCAGGTAGTTGGTCTCGTACTTGCCGGCACCGGAGTCGAGCAGGTTGACGAACTTGTCGGCCTGGCTGCGGAACTGGACCATGAAGCCCTCGTCGATGGCCGCGATGTCGGGTGCGCCCGAGCCGGCGATCAGCTTCTTCTGCAGGTCCTCGTGCTGGGCGTTGTACTCGCCGGAGTTGAGGGCGATCTTGACGTTCTGGTTCTCCGCCTCGTACTTCGCCTTCAGGTCCTGGAGCCCGAAGTCGCCCCAGAAATTGATCGTCAGCGTCACCGCGCCGCCGCTGTCGCCACCGCCCTGGGTGCTGCGTCCGCTGCACGCGACGACCAGGGAGCCGACCGTCAGACCTACGGCTGCGACCCGCAGCCACCGAGGCGTAGACCGTTTCATGACCCATCCTCCGAGACCATTGGAAACGCTCCAGAGATCGAGGAACGTTGACTGAACCGGATAAGTTACGTCACCGTACGGGTGCGGTATCGGCGTGTCAACGATGGATCAACACCGAGCCCAACCCGTGACCCCGCACCCGTTCCGGTGTGGAGGATTGCCTTCTAGCAAGCGGCTTCGCGCATCCGAGCAGCGGATTCCGAACGTGACGTGGGGCGGAACCGGCCAGTCGATCCCGTAGACTGAACCGCACAAGTTCGTCTGCCGACCGGCGTCGAGCCGGCCCGTACCGCCCCACGGGCAGGCAGACGGGTAGCGTGTCCCACGCCGCCCGCGCCATCGACACGGCCGGCAGGACGAGCTGGTTCAGGAGGACGTACGCCGGTGAAGCGGCCCACGATCGCGGACGTCGCCCGCCGGGCGGGAGTCTCCAAGGGCGCGGTGTCGTACGCGCTGAACGGCCAGCCGGGCGTCTCCGAGGCGACCCGGCAGCGCATCCTCGCCATCGCCGCCGAGATCGGGTTCAGCCCGAGCAGTGCCGCCCGTGCGCTGTCCGGCGCGACCGCCCGCGCCATCGGCCTGATCCTCGCCCGACCGGCCCGCACCCTCGGCATCGAGCCCTTCTTCATGGAGCTGATCAGCGGCGTCGAGGCGGAACTGTCCGCTCGGTCGTACGCGCTGACGCTCCAGGTGGTGGCCGACCAGAGCGCCGAGATCGCGGTCTACCGGCGCTGGTGGGGCGAGCGGCGGGTCGACGGCGTACTCGTCTGCGACCTGCGCACCGACGACGGCCGGGTGCCGGTGCTGGAGGAACTGGGCCTGCCGGCCGTGGTCATCGGCGGTCCGACGGGCACCGGCGGGCTCCCGAGTGTCTGGTCGAACGACGCGGCGGCGCTGGTGGAGACCGTGGAGTATCTCTACGCCCTCGGCCACCGGCGGATCGCCCGGGTCGGCGGCCTACCCGAGCTGCTGCACACCGCGATCCGCACCCAGGCGTTCACCGACGCGTGCCGGCGGCTCGGCCTGGCCGACGCGGTAACCGCCTCCTCCGACTACACCGGCGAGGAGGGGGCGCGAGCCACCCGGCGGCTGCTCAGCTCCCGGGTCCGCCCGACCGCGGTGATCTACGACAACGACGTGATGGCGATCGCCGGGCTGTCGGTCGCCCAGGAGATGGGGCTCGCAGTCCCCGCCGACCTGTCCATCGTGGCCTGGGACGACTCCCCGCTGTGCCGGCTGGTGCATCCGCCGCTCACCGCGCTGAGCCGGGACATCCCGGCGTACGGGGCGCATGCCGCGCGCCAGCTGCTACAGCTGATCGAGGGCGCCCCGACGGTCGGGCTGGAGGACGAGGCACCGCACCTGACCCCACGTGGCAGCACCGGCCCCGCCCCCACCGGTAAGTGAAACGGTTAAGCAGCTGCTCTCAGCGCGACGTCGACGGAAACTCCTCGAAGTACGCCTCGACCCGCTCGGCGGTCGCCGGCCGGGCCAGCTCGAAGCCCTGGCCGTACCGGCATCCGGCCCGATGCGCCCCCTCGACCTGGTGAGCCGATTCCAGCTCTTCGGCCACCACCTCAAGGCCCAACCGTTCGGCCACGGTGACCACCACGTCCAGCAGGGGCCGGTGCGGGTCGCCGCCCGCCGTGGCCACCTCCGGCCCGACCTTGAGCAGGTCGATCGGTAGTCGCCGGAGCTGAGCGAGGGAGGCTTGCTCGGCCCGGAAGTCGTCAAGCGCGGTGCGGATGCCCATCGAGCGCAGTCCGGCCAGCCGGGCGACCACAGTCGGCAGTTCGGCGGCGACCTTCGGCTCAGCGACCTCGATCACCAACTGGTCCGGCCCCACCCCGTACGCCTCCAGCACCGCTGCCGTCCGGGGCACGAAGTCCGGTGAGGTGAGTTCCCGGGTGGTCACGTTGACCGCCATCCACAGCCGTCGGCCACCCACCGTCCAGTCGGCCAGCTGTCGACAGGCCCGGTCCAGCACCCAGACCCCCAGCTCGCCCATGATGTCGAGATCCTCGGCCACCGGGAGCAGCTCCGCCGGAAACACGGTGCCCAGCACCGGGTTGCGCCACCGCAGCAGCGCCTCCGTGCCGACCGGCGCCCGATCGGCCAGGCCGAGGACGGGCTGGTAGACCAGGTCCAACTCGCCCCGGGCCACCGCGCCAGGCAGCTCCCGCTCCAGGTCCAGCCGCCGGACGAGTTGCTCCTCCAGGTAGGCGTCGTACCACTCGACCCGGTCCCGGCCGAGTTGGGCCGCGCGTCGACGGGCCAGGTCCGCCTGGCGGAACAGATCCTCCGGCCGGCCCCGGCCCAGCTCGGCCAGCCCGACGCTGGGTCGCGACCGCAGCACCGCCCCGGAGACCTCGTAGGGTCGGCTCAGTGCGCTGAGCAGCCGGGTACCCAGCGCGTACGCCAGCACCGGCCCGGACCCGCTGACCACCGCGAGTCCACTGCCGGGCAGGTCGAACACCTCGTCCTCGTCGGCCGCCACGGCTCGGGCCCGACGGACGGCCTCGGCGGCCACGTCGTCGCGCACCAGCCTGCCGGGCAGTTCGGTGAGGTGCAGATCGACCACGAGCAGAGCGCCGGAGACCGGCTCGGGACGGGCCGCCAGCGCCCCGAGCAGGGCGACGCGACCGGTCGAGCCGCCCGACTCGGCGGGGGCCGGTGTCGGCGCGGTGGCCGTCGGCTCCTCCAACCCGGTCAGGCCGGCGGCACCGAACAACTCACGCGCCACCAGCGGCGGGATCACGGCGAGCGCGAGCAGCACCGCCGTACGGTCGGGTAGGAGGCCGACCTGCAACTGGTGGACGACGGCGAGTACCACCGCGACCGGTGGCAGCACCGCCCGTGGCCAGACCAGCGCGGTCTGCCGGGTGGGCGCGTCCTGCGCCGCCTGCCGGACCCCGGCGGCGACCAGCAGCACGCCGACCACCAGGGGCGGCACCGCCAGCAGCGCCGCCCGCCCGGCGGCGGGACCGGCCGGCAACGCGGCCAGCAGCACCAGCGCGAGCAGGGTCAACCCGCCGCCAGCGCGGCAACGGTCGGAGCCACCGTCGCGACCCGGCCCGGTCAGCACGGCCAACGCGTCGACGGCGAGCAGCCCCAGGACCACCGCGACAGCCAGCCGCAGCGGGGCCGGCACACCGGCGTACGGCAGCAGCAGCCAGGCGGCGAGGATCAGGCAGACACCGGGCGCGGCCTGGTCGAGTAGGCGGTGCAGGCGTCCCCGGATCGACGGCCGCGACCGATGCAGGCTGAACAGGCCGCCGCCGAGCAGCGCGGTGGTGCCGGCGAGCCCGGCCGCAGCGGCCGCCGGACGGTATCCGGCGGAGGCCAGCGGTAGCACCGCCGCGGTCAGGCCAGCGGTCACCACCGCGGCATGCAGCAGGGCGGCGGCCCGACGCGGCCGCGCCGCCCGACGGCGGGCCACCCGTCCGGCGAGTGGGCCGCCGGCAGGCGAGTCAGGGCCGAGGGTCAGCCGGGACAGCCGCACCCCGGCCAGTGTGGACGCGGCCGCACCGGCGAGTGCCACCACGGCAAGGGCGGGGACCGGACCGGCGGCACCGAGGGCGATCAGCACGGCGGCGACCGCGAGCACACAGATCTCGGGCAGGAGCGGACGGTGTGCGCTGGCCCGCAACGGGGCGGCACGGAACACAGACGCGACGGGCACGACGGTCGCCTTCGTGAGGGGGCACGGGGGCGGTGCGCGGACGGCAGACATGGTCCACCGCCCACCATCGATGAACGAGTCGCTCGGCGGGAAGTGACGGCCAGTCGACAGTGAGTCAGGTCACGACGACCGAGCGTCAAGATCGACAGCGCCCGATCCCGCCCAGCGGTCGCACCGCCCGCGACCTCGGCCCACCGTCGGCCGTCCCGGCCGGGGTGGGATCATCTGGTCATGCCTCGCACCGACACCGCACGATTCCGGCACAACCAGGCCATCCTGGTCGGGGCGATCGTCGCTACCATCGGCGCCCTGCCGCTGGCCAGTTCCCGCCCCTATCTGCTGCCGGTGCTGCTGGTGCCGCTGGCGGTGGCCGTCTGGGCCTGGCGGGCCGGCACCGACGCCGACGCTCGTGGACTACGGGTACGGGCGCTCGCCGGAGAGCGCCGGTTCTCCTGGGAGCAGGTGGTCGAGCTGGCGGCCGATCCGCGCGGGCGGGCGGTGGCCCAGCTCGACGACGGCCGATGGTTCGTGCTCCCGGCCGTGCGTGGTGCAGACCTGCCGAGGCTGGTGGCGGCGGCCGGACGCGACGTCACCGAAGCGGATCAGTAGCCGTCCACCACCACGTTGCGCGGCGGCTCACCGGCCACGAACCGTCGGATCTGCTGACCCACCAGGCGGTACGCCCTGGGCAGCAGCCCGCGTACCGAGCCGGCCACGTGCGGAGTGATCAGCACGTTCGGCAGCTCCCAGAGCGGATGGTCGGCGGGCAGCGGCTCGGGGTCGGTCACGTCCAGCGCGGCGGAGATCCGTCCGGTGGCCAGCTCGGCGACCAGGGCGTCGGTCCGGGCCACCGGGCCCCGGGCGGCGTTCACCAGCAGGGCACCGTCCCGCATAGCGCCGAGGAATGTCTCGTCGACCAGCCCGCGGGTCTGCTCGGTCAGCGGCACCAGCAGCACCACAACGTCGGCCTGCGGCAGTAGTCGCGGCAGCTCGTCGACACCGTGCACCCCCTGCTCGGGCCGGGCGGTCCGGGCCACCATCACGAACTCCACCTCGAACGGCGTCAGCCGCTGCCGCAACGCGGTACCGATCGACCCCGCACCGACGATCAGGACCCGTTTGCCGGCCAGTTCGTCGGTCGGGGCCACTTCGTCGTACGCCCACCGTCGCCGAGCCTGCGCCCGGGCCATCGTCGGGAAGGCACGCAACTGGGAGAGGATCGCGGCGACCACCCATTCGGCGGTGGACGGATCGTGCACCCCACGGGCGTCGCAGAGCGTGACGCCGGCCGGTACCCGACCCGCCCAGGCGTCCGCTCCGGCCGAGAGCAGTTGCACCACCGCCAGGTCCGGCAGCTCGTGCAGCAGGGCCACCGCGTCCTCGCCGGCCAGGAACGGCGGCACCCAGAATCGGACGCCCGCCATCGGCGAAGGCAGCTTCGCCGGATCCTCCATCGTCTCGACGGTGACCTCCGGCGGCAGCTCGCCGAGCAGGGCGTGGCCGGCCTCGTGCGGGATCCATACCTTCACCCGGCCGACGATAGGCGTCGACGCAGCCCGACCAGCCGATGGGGGGCAGCAGGGCGTCGCCTTCCACGGGTCCGGCCCCGGCGGGCTACTCTGGGGCGGGTGAGCGCTCCCCCGTACCTCCGCGCCCGTCAGATTCGTGCCGCCCTCGTGGCGTCCTGCGCGACGCTGCTGCTCGTTGCCAGCGGTTGCAGCCTCGGTGACCCGGAACCCGACCCGGCCGGCGCGCCACCGAACCTGCCCAGCCCGACGATCACCGCGGACAACGGCGATCAGGAGGTTGTCGCCACCGTGCTCGCCCAGGGGCTGCGGGTGCCGTGGGGTATCGCCTTCCTACCCGACGGCGGTGCCCTGGTCACCGAACGCGACAGTGGCCGCATCGTCCAGGTCGGGCCGGAGTCGACCGCGGACGGTCTGAAGATCACCGAGGTGCAGACCATCGACGACGTGGTCGCCTCGGGTGAGGGCGGCCTGCTGGGCATCGCGGTCTCCCCGGAGTTCGCCCAGGACCGCACGGTATTCGTCTACTACACCGCCGAACGGGACAACCGCGTGGCCCGGCTGCGACTCGGTGAGGAGCCGACGCCGATCCTCACCGGCATCCCCAAGGCGGGCATCCACAACGGGGGCGGCCTGGCGTTCGGTCCCGACGGGCAGCTCTACGCCAGCACCGGCGACGCGGGGGACACCGACCAGTCGCAGGACGTCAAGCAGCTCGGCGGCAAGATCCTGCGGATCACGCCGGATGGGAAGCCGGCTCCCGGAAATCCCTTCCCGGACTCCCCGGTCTGGTCCTTGGGGCACCGCAACGTGCAGGGCATCGCCTGGTCCGGCGACCGGATGTACGCCGTCGAGTTCGGCCAGAACACCTGGGACGAGATCAACCAGATCACCAAGGGCAAGAACTACGGCTGGCCCGAGGTCGAGGGACGCGGCGACGACGAGCGGTACGTCGACCCGATCGTGCAGTGGTCGACCGACGAGGCGTCCTGCTCCGGCCTGGCCGCGGTGGAACGGATGCTCGCCACCGCCTGCCTGCGCGGTCAACGACTCTGGCTGGTCGAGCTGACCGAGACCGGCACGGTCCTCGGCCAGCCGCAGGCCCTGCTGACCGAGCGGTACGGTCGGCTGCGCGGGATCGCCGCCGCGCCGGACGGTTCACTCTGGGTCGGCACCTCCAACCACGACGGGCGGGGTCGGCCGGCGCCCGAGGACGACCGGCTGCTGCGCCTCGTCTTCGCCGGTGGCGGTGCCGGGCGCAGCTGAGTCGGTAGCCCGACGCGACATTCCAGGTTTGCCAAGATCTTTCGGCGGGCAGGTCAGAATCTCAGCATGGATGGTCAGCAGAACGACGAGCCGCGCCGCGATCGGGACGGGGGGACGACCCCTGGTCGGCCGCGCCGTTTCCCACTGACGCGACGCTCGGCATCGCATCCCGACGGCGGGTGGCGGCTGGGCCTGCGCCGTTTCGCCGTGGCCGTGGCCATCCTGGTCGTGACGCTTGTCGGTGTGCTCGCCGGTGTGGTGGCGGGCGGGAACGTGGGCACCGACATCGGGCCGTTTCACGCCCGGCTCTCCGTGTCGCCGACGACCGACGGCGGTACCACCGTCAACATCCCGCCGCTGGGCTCGCTGCTGCTGGACAGCCACGGCGGGCCGACCCAGCTGACCGTCGAGCTGGGCGCGTTGGAGCAGAGCCGGGTCGAGGCGCTGATCGACGATCCGGCGAGCCTCAACCGGGCCACCCAGTCGGCGGTCGACGAGGTCCGGGAGGGGGTGATGCGGCTCGGGCTGCGCACTGTCGGTTCCTCCGTACTGGCCACCCTGGTGCTGGCGCTGCTGGTGTTCCGGGACACCCGACGGGCGGCCTGGGCCGGCGGGCTGGCGCTGCTGATCACGGCCGGCAGCCTGGGCACCGCCGCGGCGACCATCCGACCCCAGTCGATCGAGGAGCCCCGGTACGAGGGACTGCTGGTCAACGCCCCGGCGATCGTCGGCGACGTGCGTAAGATCGCCGACGACTACACCCGGTACGCCGAGCAGCTCCAGCGGCTCATCGGCAACGTCACCCAGCTGTACACGACGGTGTCGGCGCTGCCGGTGTACGAGCCGGACCCGGGCACCACCCGGGTGCTGCACATCTCCGACCTGCATCTCAACCCGAGCGCCTGGCAGATCATCCGGACCGTGACCGAGCAGTTCGGCATCGATGTGGTGATCGACACCGGCGACATCACCGACTGGGGCAGCGAGCCGGAGGCGTCGTACGTCGGCTCGATCAGCCTGCTGGAAAAGCCGTACGTTTACATCCGGGGCAACCACGACTCGGGTCGCACGGCGGCGGCGGTGGCCCGCCAACCCAACGCGGTCGTGCTGGACAACACCACGACCACCGTCGCCGGGCTGACCATCGCCGGCATCGGCGACCCCCGCTTCACCCCGGACAAGAGCACCTCGCCGGCCAGCGGTGGGCTGAGCCAACCCACCGCCGACGAGTTGATCACGACGGGCGAGAAGCTCGCCGCCACGATCCGCAGCTCTCCCCGCCCGGTCGACATCGCGCTGGTGCACGACCCGGCCGCCGCCGGCCCGCTCTCCGGCACCTGCCCGCTGGTGCTCGCCGGGCACACCCACGACCGGCAGATCAACACGCTGCCGGAGGTGCCCGGCCAGCAACCCACCACGCTGATGGTGCAGGGTTCCACAGGCGGTGCCGGGTTGCGCGGGCTGGAAGGCGAGGAGCCGACCCCGCTGGCGATGACGGTGCTCTACTTCGACGAGGAGAAGCGGCTCCAGGCGTACGACGACATCACCGTGGGCGGCACCGGCCAGGCCCAGGTGAACCTCGAACGCACCGTCATCGCCCCTCCCCCCACCACCC
>NZ_JAGPXQ010000021.1:0-103269 GCF_018070435.1 Micromonospora sp. C51
GGTTTTGGGTGGCTCGGGTTAGGGCTACGTAGAGGTCGCTGGGGCCCCGGGGGGACTCGGCGATGATGCGGTCGGGGTCGGCCACGATGACCGAGTCGAATTCCAGGCCCTTGGCCTCGGCGACGGTCAGCACCACCACCCGGCTCTCCAGCTCCGGTTGCTCGCCGACGGCCGCCTCAGGCAGCGCCGCCGTCAGCGCGGCACCGAGGTCGTCGAGCCGGCCGGCCGGGACGATCACCCCGAGCCGCCCGTCGGTCAGCCCGGCTGCCTCGGCGGTGGCGACCGCCACCAGCTCCGCGCCGAGCGACTCCGCCGGCACCGCCCGCTGCTGCGGCGCGAAGCCGCTGGAGCGTACGGCGCGGGGCGGGCGCAGCGCCGGATCGATCTCGTGCAGTACCTCCGCAGCCACCTCCATGATCTCGGCCGGGGTGCGGTAGCTGACGGTCAGCTCGGTCAGCCGCCACCGGTCCGCCACGTACGGGGCCAACGCCTCCGCCCACGACGGTGTGCCGGCCAGCGCACCGGTCTGCGCCACGTCACCCACGATGGTCATCGAACGGCTCGGGCAGCGGCGCATCAGCAGCCGCCACGCCATCGGCGACAACTCCTGCGCCTCGTCGACGATGACGTGACCGAACGCCCACCCTCGGTCGGCCGCCGCGCGCTGGGCGGTGGTGAGCCGGTCCGCCTCCTCCTGCCGTTCCAGCAGCCGGTCGGCGTCGAGCAGGTCGGTCACGCCGAGGATCTCGCCGCCCTCGGCCTCGTCCTCCACGTCGATCGAGCGGGACCCTCTGGCGATCTCCAGCACACCCTCGGCGTACTCGCGTTGCAGGGCCCGGATCCGGTCCCGGCGGGCAGCGGCGGCCCGGTCGTCCTCGCCGAGCAGCTCCGCCGCTTCGTCCAGCAGGGGCACGTCCGCCGGTGTCCAGCCGCCCGGCTCGCGGTGCAACGCGGCCCGCTCCGCGTCGGTGAGCATGGGCGCGGCGGTGTCGATGCGCTCGGGTGCGACGTACAGGTCGGCGAGCAGGCGTTGTGGCGTGAGCACCGGCCACAGCTCGTCCAAGGCGGCCCGGACCTCCGGCTCCTCGCGCAGCTCCCGGCGGATCTCGGCGCGGTCGGCCTCTTCGAGCAGGTTCTCCCCGCCCAACGGGTCGGCACCGATGCGTTCGGCCACCTGGTCGGCGAGCGCGTGGATGACCTCGATGTCGAAGACCGCGCGGGCCAGGTTGTGCGGCCGACCGCTGCGCCGGGCCCGGTCACGCGCCGCACGCACGGTGGCCGGGTCGAGGACGAGGACCTCCCGCTGCGGCAGCTCGATCTCCACCGGCTCGTCGGGCACCCGCTGCCGATCGCGTACGGCGTTGGCCAGCACCTCGACCATCGCCAGGCGGCCCTTCAAGGCGGCGGTGGTGGCCGGCTCGGCCCGGTGGGCGCTGACGCCCGGGAAAAGGTCGCCCTGGGTACGCAGCAGCACGCCCGTCTCGGCCAGCGCGGGCAGCACCTGCGAGATGTAGCGCAGGAACGTCACGTTCGGGCCGACCAGCAGGACGCCCCTGGTCGACAGTTCCCGCCGGTGGGTGTAGAGCAGGTACGCGGCCCGGTGCAGCGCCACAGCGGTCTTGCCGGTGCCCGGCCCGCCCTGCACCACCAGCACGCCCGGCAGGTCGGCCCGGATGATCCGGTCCTGTTCGGCCTGGATGGTCTCCACGATGTCCCGCATCCGGCCGGTACGGCCGGCGTTCAGCGCCGCCAGCAGCGAGGCCTCGCCGGTCACCTCCTCGTGAGCGGTGGGGGAGGCGGTGGCCAGGTCGAGCACCTCGTCGTTGAGGCCGACCACCTTCCGTTGCCGGGTACGCAGGTGCCGACGTCGCCGGACGCCCTGCGGGTTGGCGGCGGTGGCGAGGTAGAAGGCGCGGGCGGCCGGGGCACGCCAGTCCATCAGCAGCGGCTCGTAGTCACCTTCGGTGTCGAAGATGCCGATTCGGCCGATGTAGTGGCGCTGGTCGCTGTCGGTGTCCAACCGGCCGAAACAGAGGCCATTCTCCACCGCCGAGAACTGCTCGACCTGGTCGGCGTACATGCGTACCGAGCTGTCGCGCTGTGAGCGGGCCTGCAACGTGCCGCCGGTGGACCGCAGTTGCTCGGTCAACCGCGTCGCCGCCTGGTCACGTAGGTCGTCGAGGCGGTGGTAGAGCATCGAGACGTACTCCTGCTCGCGGCCGATCTCGTCGTCGGACGGCGAACCGCCGGAGTGCCTTGACAATCCGTCTCCCGATTAGCTAGAATTCGCATTCAGAACGGCTTTCGAGCCGTTCCTTTTTTATGCCTGAACTGCCAAAGATAGCGCGCTCCGACGGTCAGCGGCGCTCGGTGCAGACCTCGTCGGAGCGGGCCACGGTGTCGGTGGACCAGGCGACCGCGACCGTGAAGCAGTAGTCGAGACTGCGGTTGAGTCCGTAGACCACGAAGCTGTCGCTGCCGGCGGGCAGATCCGCGAAGGGGTTCTGCGGCTGGCCGTTCCGGCCGCCCGAAACGATCACCGGCCCCTCCGCTCCGGCCGGGTAGGTCCACCGCAACGTCACACTGTCCCGGTTGTCCCGCAGCGACAGCCCGCTCGGCGGGGCACCGGGGGAGGCGGGGGGAGCATCGCCGGCCGTGGCGGTGGCTGCCGGGGTTGCCGCGCCGCTCGGGTTACCGCTGGCCGCCGGCGGCGTCGGATCGCCGCCGCCGACCCGGGACACCCCGGCGATGACCGCCGCGGCACCGAGCAGCACCACCACGACCCCGGCCGCGACGATCAGCACCAGCCGGTTCGGCCGGGCCTCCGACGTCGGTACGGCGGTACGGCGTACCGGCACCGGCAGCAGGCGCGACGGCGGCCCGGGGCGTTCCGGCTCGACCCGGCGCAGCCGGTACACCCCGGGCGCCTGCGGCGTACCGGTCAGCCCGACCACGTTCGGCGGTACGGCACCGCCCGCCGGTGGTGGCGGCTCGGGATACGGGTTCGGACCGGGCTGCTCCGCCGCCGGCCCGACCCACCAGTCCTCGGGTGGCCCGGCCGGGCCGTCGACCGGCTGCCGGGGCGTGGGTACGGCGGAGGCGGCGCCGCTCGCCGAAGGATCAGCCGACGGGTACCCGTGGCTGGGGTGGTAGCCCTCCGCCGGGTGCTCCTCCCGGGCGGTGTGGTGCGCCGCCTGCCACGGCTGCTCGTCCTCCTCCGTGGCCCAGGACGGCGCGGCAGCGGTCCCGGCGGGCTGGTCCGGCGGTGGTTCCTCCGATGTCACCGCCCAGGACGGGGGCCAGGTGTCGGTCGGCGCGGGTGGGATGTCGTCGGCCGGCGGGGTACGGGCGGACGGTACGACCGGTTCCTCCACGCTGACCGGTGGGTTGTCGGCGCAGACGTGGTCCGGATTGGCCGCCGCCCGGGCCAGCGTGGCCACCTGGGCGGCCAGCGGGTCGTCGGCGGTCAGATGCTGGCGGGCCAGTTCACGGGCCAGGGCCAGATTGTCCTGCGCCTCGGCGAACTGGCCACAGTCGCGCTGCATCGAGCCGAGCCGGGCCAGCATCTTGATCCCGCTCGGGTGCCCGTCGCCGTAGACCTCGCGGTGCAGCTCCCACGCGTCCTGGAGCCGGTCGCGGGCGACCTGGCACTGACCCCGGGCGTACTCCACGGTGGCCAGATCGGCGTGCGCGGCGAGCACCCGCAGCGACTCCGGTCCGTCCGACGCGGTCAGCTCGATGATCACTTCCTGGTACAGCCGCGCCGCCCGCGACCAGCTGCCCACCCGGTGCAGCACCGCCGCCAGGGTGGCCGCGGCGGCCACCGTACGCGGATCGGAGCGGCCGTAGAGCCGGGAGCTGGCGGCGTACGCGTAGGCGGCCCAACCCCGTGCCGAGTGCGGCTCGCCGAGCGCGATCAGCACCCGCGCGTGCAGGCTGGCCGCCTCGGCCAACTCGGACGTGGCGTTGGCCGGGCGCGGGTCGGCGCCGGTCAGCGCGTCGGCGAGCAGCCGTTGGGCGCCGGCGAGATCGCCGGCGGAGACCAGGTCGTGCGCCTGATCAGTCAGTTCACCGAAGCCGGAGGGCACGCCCCATCGTGCTCATTCAGCGACGTTTAGTACAAGACCCGCGCCGGAGTGGTTCGGTCAGGATCCGGTCACGCTCACCTCAGACGTTCGGCCAGCACCTCGCTGATCCGGCGCAACTGCTCCACCTGCGCCGGGCTGAGAGGGTCGAACAGGTGCCGGCGTACCCCCTCGACGTGGCCGGGCGCGGCGGCGGCCAGCTTCGCGAATCCCTCGTCGGTGAGGTGGGCGATCTGGCCGCGCCGGTCGGTGGGGCAGTCCTCGCGACGCACCCAGCCGGCGGTCTCCAGGCGAGCCACCGCATGCGACAGACGACTGCGCGAGGAGCCGCTGGACTCGGCCAACTCGCTCATCCGCAGCCGCCGTTCGGGTGCCTCGGAGAGCCGTACCAGGATCTCGTAGTAGGCGTGCGGCATCCCGGCGTCGCGTTGCAACTCGCGGTCGAGCGTGTCCATCAGCGCCCGGGAGGCGGTCAGGAACGCCCGCCAGGTGCGCTGTTCGTCCGGGTCCAGCCAGCGGGTCATGACCAGCATCATAGCGTGATAGTTGAACACTCAACTAAAGCGGGCTAGCCTTGGCGCATGGGAATCCATCGCCTCAACCACGCCGTCCTCTACGTCAGCGACCTCGACCGCAGCGTCGCCTTCTACCGCGACGTGCTGGGCTTCCGCCGGGTACCGATGACCCCCGAGGGTTTCCGGGGTGCCGCCTTCCTCCAGGCGCCGGGCTCCACCAACGACCACGACCTCGGCCTGTTCGAGATCGGTGCGGGCGCCGGTCGGTCGACCGCCGGCCGGGCCACCGTCGGCCTCTACCACCTGGCCTGGGAGGTGGACACCCTCGACGAGCTGGCCACCACCGCCCGGCGGCTGACCGAGGCGGGCGCGCTGGTCGGGACCTCCGACCACGGCACCACCAAGAGCCTCTACGGTCAGGACCCGGACGGGCTGGAGTTCGAGGTGGTCTGGCTGGTGCCCGCCGACCAGCTCGACGACGCCGCCCTCGCCGCCCGGACCAGGATCGGACGCCTCAACCTGACCGCCGAGATCCAGCGTTACGGCGGAGACACCCGGGGTGGCGTCGGCATCTCGGTCCCCGTGTGACACGCCGTCGAGGCGGGCCGGCGTGACGGGTTGCGGTAGAACGGCAGGATGCCGACCGAAGCCGTAGGGCACGCGCCGTTCCTCCGACACCTGGACAGGTGGCTCCCGGCCGCGCTGCGCCGCGCCCGGCGAGCCACCATCGCCCTCGGGTACGACGGCAGCGCCCCGGACCTGGCCGAGCAGACCGTACGCCTGGCCGGCGAGCACGCCGCGCGGCTGCGCGGCTGCCGGCTGACCGTCCTCGTGCTCGCCGAGGGCACCGAGGAACTACCCCCCCGACTCGGTGCCGCCGAGGCCGGACTGCCGGCCGAGGTCGCCGTACACCTGATGCCCGGCCCGCCGACCCGGCTGCCGGTGGCGCTGCGGGCAGCCGGCGCTGCGGGCGCGCCGGTGCTGTCCTACCTGGAGGCGGATGATCCGGTGGCGCTGACCGCCGCCGCGACCGGGCGGGGCGCCGAGGCGTTCGTGGTCGCGGGGGCGACGGCCGCCCTGCGGGCGGGGCTGATCGACGCCGGATTCACACTGGCCACCGAGGTCGAGCTGGTCGACGCCGACCGGCGGCTCGGCTTCGGCACCGGCTCGGATCGCAGCCTGGAGGAGTTGAAGGAAGCCCTGTGGGCGAGCGGGTTGCGGTTCCGCGACCCGGACGGTGAGCCGCTGTCGCCGGCACTTCCGGTGGACCCGGCGCCACTGGGCCGTGCCCTGCTGGCCGAGCTGACCCGGCACGGCCCGCGCACGGTCACCGAGCTGCGCCGGTACGCGGTGACGGAGACCGCCTACCGGGCGGTTGACGCGGTGCGGGCGCTGACCGACCTGCTCGACAGCGGCCAAGCGACCCGGACCCCGCCGGACGGCCGGCTCGGCGGCGACGTGCTCATCACACCCGTGCGGTCAGGCGTCTGATTGTCAGCGAGTAGCCGGAGACAGCGCCGGGGCGCCGGGAATGCCGGCGCCCCGCTGAACGTCGGGATATCAGGACTTGTCCTGCTTCCAGTGCAGCGGCCCCGGCAGGTCGACGCGGTGCGCCTTGGCCCGCGAGTTCCAGGACCACCGACCGAGCTTGATGCTCCAGGACGAGAAGCCGTTCTGCGTGAAGTGCAGGATCAGCGGCCCGAACTTCTTGCGCTTACGCAACATCACACCCATTGTGGGGCTCCCTTCGAGACTTCCCGTACGGGCTCGAAGATGCCCGTTGCGTCGATTCGCCAAACCAGGCCGAATCCGCAGTGGAGTCAGTCGCTCGGCTGATCGACGAACAACCGGGTGGGGGTGGGCATCAGCGGGGTTCCCAGGCGTCCGGCTGCGTGGTCAGGCGGCGGACGTGGGGCGGTAGCCGACCGTCGAGCAGGTCGGCCAGGCTCACCTCGTCGACGACCCGGCGCAGTGCCGCGCGGACCGCGACCCAGAACTCGGGCAGGTGCGCTGCCACTCCTTCGTACCGTGTCTCCTCTGGACGCCGGCCGCGTACGCCGGCCAACGGGCCCTCCGCCGCGCGCAACACCGCGCCGACGGTGACCTCGCCGGGCGGTCGGGCCAGGGTGTAGCCGCCTTCCGCGCCGCGCTGGGCCCGGACGATGCCGGCCCGGCGCAGGTCGGCCAGGACCGCCTCCAGGAACTTGCGGGGCATGTCCTGCTCCGCGGCGATGACCTGGGTGGACAGCAACGCCGGGTACGTGGCGGCGAGGCTCAGTGTCGCCCGTACCGCGTAGTCGCCACGCGCGGAGATCTGCACTCCGCCATCATGCCGAATGCGCGGCGGCCGGTGCCGCGCCGAGCCGGCCGGATCGCCCAATGGCGCGTCAGGTGCGCTGTCCTGCCTGGTGGACGTCGATTCGGCCGTCGACGGGTGGGCGGGGGCGCACCATCGGTGCCGGCGCGGGCCGCTCCCGGGCGGCCCGGAACGCGCCCGGGCTCATGCCGACCTCGCGGGTGAAGAACCGGCCGAAGTTTGTCGGTTCGGTGAAGCCGAGCTGCCGGCCGATCCGGGCGATCGGCT
Source organism: Micromonospora sp. C51 (assembly GCF_018070435.1). Taxonomy (NCBI): domain Bacteria; kingdom Bacillati; phylum Actinomycetota; class Actinomycetes; order Micromonosporales; family Micromonosporaceae; genus Micromonospora; species Micromonospora sp. C51. Next base: position 7,185 of record NZ_JAGPXQ010000021.1, read on the forward strand.
CGTCGGTGGCCGCCAGCAACCGGCTGGCCTGGAGCGCGACCCGCTCGTCCACCACCTGTTTCGCGCTGCGCCCGGTGATCGCCAGGCAGGCCCGGGTGAGGGTACGCACCGAGCAGCCCAGCCGGTCGGCGTAGTCCTCGACCCGGCGACTGGCCTGGTAACCCTGCTCCACCTCGCGGCACAGCCGCCGGAAGGTCTCCTCCTCCGGGCGCGACGTCCGCCCCGCTCCGGAGGGCAGCATGCTCAACCGCAGCAACAGCACGCTCAGTTGATGACGCAACAGGCTGCGGGCGGTCCGGGTGTCCCGGTGCCGGCTGGCGTCCACGGTCAACTGGCTGACCTCGTTGATGATCGCGTCCTCGTCCTCACCGGCGAGCTGAAACCAGATCGGCACCTCGTCGGCATCGACGTCGAGCCCGTCCAGTGCCTCCGGATGCCAGCGAACCACCGTGGCGTCCAGCCGGGGCAGGGCGCAGCGCAGCACCTGGCCGGGACGGATCCGCAGCAACGTGCCGGGCCGGCACGGCAGGGCACGAAAATCCACCTCGGCGAGCCCGTGACCACTGGTGGTCAGCACGATCAGCTCGCGGTCCAGCAGCACCGGCCGTCGCCACCCGGAGTCGGGTGCGAGATCACCGAGGGTGATCGTGTCGATCTCGGCCGAGCTGGCGGCAGCATCGGACAGCGCCGTGACTAGGTGACCGGAAGGGACCATCACCTGCGACGTTAGCCCGAGCCCGGCCCGTACGCATCCCTCGCCACCCCGGTATCGCGGAGGCGCGGTGTCGGTGGGCGGACGCCCGGACCCACAGGGTTGTCCCGATCCGGCAGGACGGTTAGGTTACTGATCGGTAGTGATCTGGTCGTCGTGGCGCCCGCGCGGTCCGTGACGGCGGCCCCGACACCGGCTGCCCCAGGCCGGAAACGCAAGGGGATGGCATGAAGGATCTGTTCTCCGTCGAGGGCAAGACCGTCCTGGTCACCGGCGGCTCCCGGGGCATCGGCCTGATGATCGCCCGGGGCTTTGTCGCCGCCGGGGCGCACGTCATCATCTCCTCCCGCAAGGCCGACGTCTGCGAGGCGGTGGCCAAGGAACTGTCCGCGCACGGTCGCTGCGAGGCGATCCCCGCCGACCTGGGCCGCGACGAGGGCGTGCAGCACCTGGCCGCCGCCGTTCAGGATCGGGTCGACAAGCTGGACGTGCTGGTCAACAATGCCGGCGCCACCTGGGGCGCGCCGTTGGAGGACTATCCGGAGAGCGCGTTCGACAAGCTGTGGGCGGTGAATGTCAAGTCCGTCTTCCGGCTGACCACCGCACTGTTGCCGGCCCTGCGCGCGGCGGCAGGCCCCGAAGACCCGGCACGGGTGATCAACATCGGCTCCATCGACGGCATTCGGGTGCCGCTCATGGAGGTGTACGCGTACTCGGCCACCAAGGCGGCGGTGCACATGCTGACCCGCAGCCTGGCCCACCAGCTGGCCGGCGAACAGATCACCGTCAACGCGATCGCCCCGGGACCGTTCGAGAGCAAGATGATGGCGTTCGCGCTCGACGACCCCGGCTCGCGGTCCGCCATCGAGGCCCAGGTCCCGCTCGGCCGTATCGGCCGCCCCGAGGACATGGCCGGCACGGCGATCTACCTCGCCTCCCGGGCCGGCGCCTACCTCACCGGCGCGGTGATCCCGGTAGACGGCGGCCTGACCACCCACGGCTGACCGTTCCCGCCCTCGCCTTCCCGCGTGTTTCGTCGCTCGTATCCCCGCGTGTTTCGTCGATCATGCAGTAGAGGTACTAGCCATAACGGGCAAAGGTGCGGATACCACGTGCCACAACTGCATGATCGACGAGGCGGTGGTGGTAGCGAGACGGAGGATAGGCGGGGGCCGCGCGAACTCGGCAGATTCGCGCGGCCCCGGTTGTCGGTCTGTCAGCGACCGGCGAGCAGTCGGTTCACCGCGGTGTCGACGTCCAGGTGCTCGGCCTCCCGGCCACGCGGAACGACGACGTAGGTCCGCCGCAGGAAGCGCACCAGCACGCTGCGGGGAACCTCGAACAGGGCGTTGCCGTCCGGCGACGACAGCGCCAGCGCGACGAAGTCGCCGCGCGGGGTGGCCCAGGGCCAGACCCGTACGTCCCCGATGCCCGCCGGCTCGTCCAGGCCGGTGACCAGCAGTTCGCGGGCGAAGGACCAACTCACCGCCTCGCCGCCAGCCGATTCGGCATGGAACAGGACATGGACCGCATACGGGTCCGCAGGGTCGTAGCGCAGACTGGCGCGCACCGGCAAGGCGGTGGCGTCAGGTGCGACGAGCCTTAGCGACGTCTCGACCTCTACGGTCGTCGGTCGGATGACACTCATGAACGTTCTCCCCCCGGCACCGCTGCGGAACGCGCGTGTCCCGCTTTTCCCATACTCAGCCGCTACTCCTGGCTACGCTCCGCCATGCGCTGACTTCACCCAGTGGTGGGAAGGGGGTCGGAAGGGCCTCGTGAACGTGAAAGTTCATGTAGGATTTCCGATTCTGCCCAGTGGGTTCATCCTGCCCGGCATCGGGTTTGTTGAGTCGTCGACTTACTCCGGTAACGTCCAGTCGGCGGTTGCAGTGACGGGCCCGCGCCACACTGGGGCGTGAAATGGTCGCGGACGCCATCCTCAGTGGATGCGCCGACCCGGCGAGACCCGTCGAACGTCGCGGTCCGCACAGCCGAACAGCGGGGGTACGGGGTGCCGAAGAAGCGGAGAAGCCGGCACGGTCGGTCAGTGATCGACCGCGGTCGGGTAGGTGAGCGCGGCGCGGCGGCCGTCCGGGTGCGCAACGGACGTGGCTACCCGGGGGGAAGTCGGGATAGATCGACCGGGAAGGGGCATCGTGGGGAGATGACCGGTGGTGCGCAGCGCAAGGGGGGTGGTGTCGCCGTGTCCGAGCGACGCGACCCACCAGCGTGGCGGCAACGGATAACCACCACCCTCGCCCTGATCCGCGCCAACCCCACCGGCCGAATCGCACTGAAGATCATCTTCGGGGTGCTCGGTGCCCTTGTGGTCACCATCGGCATCGCACTCATTCCGCTGCCCGGCCCCGGCTGGCTGCTGGTGATCGCCGGCCTCGGCATCTGGGCCGTGGAGTTCCACTGGGCCAAGCGGCTGCTCGCCTTCACCCGCCGCCACGTCCACGGCTGGACAGCCTGGGTGAAGAGACAATCACTGCCCGTACGCCTGGTGATCGGCTCGGTCGGCCTCGTCTTCGTCGGCGCCGTCGCGCTGATGTCGATCAAGTACAGCCTCGGCATCGACGTGATCGCCCAGGTGCTGCACTACCTCGCGACCCACTGACCCCGGGTTCGCGGTCCACGAGCCGGATCGGGTAGAGTCATCCGCGCTGAGGGCGATTAGCTCAGCGGGAGAGCGCTTCGTTCACACCGAAGAGGTCACTGGTTCGATCCCAGTATCGCCCACCATCGATATGTGCAGGTCAGAAGCTCGTTGCCGGAAGGGTCGGTAACGAGCTTCTTCGCTGTCTCCCCTTAAATTGGGAGCAGTTTGGGAGCAGGCTGGCGATGACGCGGGCCGGGCCTCCCCGCCCGCCATTCCGGCGGCCGACGACCGCGTGGTCGCTGTCGAGATCGTCAGAGCAGGATCGGGAATCTCGAAGCCCGGTCGGGTAGGTTCTTGGGCCGGTGGGCGTCGCGGAGATTCTTCTGCCGGCCATTGACCTGCGGGCACTGGCGACCTTGTCCCACATTGGAGGTCGGGGCGCCACCGCTGAGTGCTCGCAGCGCCTGCCACGCGATGGCAATGCCGGCAACCACCCGAGGTCTTCGAACGGGTCGACGACTTCTCGCCGGTGCGGCCAACGGCCCTTCGTCTTCCTCAACCTCGCCAAGACCGACAAGGCCTGCTCGTGGATGGGGGCCGCACACGAACTCGGACACCTGCTCCTGCATCACGACGCCGATCCCGGCAGCCAGGTCCTGGAACGCGAGGTCGCCGCGCTCGCCGCCGAGTCCTCGCCGCACGCTCCTGGCCGACGAACTGTCACCCTGGCTCGACTTCGAACTCGAACGCCGCTGGGGCATAGTCTCAAAGCCCTCGTCTACCGGGGCGACGCCGCCCGACGCCGTCGCCAGCAAGATCAGCAACCGGCGACGCGGCACCGCGTAAGCGCCACCGCCGAGCAGAGCGGGATGGTCACCGAGTCAGGTTGGCTCGCGATGGCTGCGGCGTGATCCCTCGTCGACTGGCGACCACCGGCCGCATGCGTCGTCGCGTCATCACACCTCGGTCACAGGCGGCGACACCAGCGGCGTCAGCGGTCCGCCGACGCGAATGGTGGGACCGAGTGGGGAGCCGACACGACTCCCAGATGCCACAGACGGCTACTCCGGGACGAACGGCTATGGAAGGAGGCCCCTGACGCCGTAGCTGTTCCACCATTCGGGCTGGTGCGTTGCCAGGGTTCCGGCGGTGCGGGTGAGTAGGAGCCAGTTGCCGTTCAGGACCAGCGCGGCGTCCTCAGGCCGGCCGGCGAGCACCCGGGCCACGGCCGCGACCATGTCAGGTGCCGCCCTGCCGGCGGGGTCGTCCTTGGGCATGTGGAAGACGATGTTGACGTAGGTGCCGGGTTCCCATTCCCATTGGGAGCCGTCGTCGTTCTCGGCGTCGAAGTAGCCGTTACTGCCGCCGTAGACGCTGACTGAGTACCCGGAGGTGTGTGTGAGGTCCGCGCCGAGCAGCCGAGGGTAGCCCGGCAAGGCCGACTCCTCGACGCCTTCCGGGGCGGCGAGTGCGGCCACCTGCTCCAGCGGGATGTCCCCCGCCAGCGTCAATCGGTACTCGATAGCCACGCGTTGCCTGCCTTCTCAGTCTCGCCGGACGATTTGAATGATGTCACCGTTGCGGGTCACCGCCGTGAGTTCCTTGAGGTGGCCGATCGGCCAGTCGTTGAACTGCTTCTGCAGGGCACCGAGGTCACCGCGCCAGTCCTGCAGGTTCAGCACCACCCGTTGGGTCTGCTGACTGGTCACCTTCTCCGACACTTCCGTCCACACGCCTCGCACGGCCTTGGCGGGTGTCGGTGAGTAGCAGTCGAAAACGTGACCCTCGATCAGATAGTCCGGTTCCTTGTCCGGCTTCCCGATGTCGCCGGTGTTCTGACGCGCTGCGGCGATCTCCGGTCTTGTCGGGTTCTGGTGGACCCGGTAGCCCTTGCCGGCGACCGTGTCGGCGCAGGCGTTCTCCAACTCCAGTGCACGCTGCACCCGTGCGTCTTCCCGTGGCGGAATCGGCGTCCGCGGGCCGCTCGGCCTTCCGCCGAGGACACCGGTGGGCTGCCGGCTCCACGGGAGCAGGTTGTGCTCATCGGAATCGCGACCAGCATGCAGGGGAGCAGGGTTGATTGACTCTCCGGCGATAGACGTGTTCGGGCTGGCCGGTTCGTGACCGCCAGCCCCGCTCAGTTTCCCGAGGAACCGAGCTGACGCGCTTCGGCGACCGCGGCTTCAACGTACTGCCGCGCGGTGCCGGTGCGCTGAACCACCAGCACCAAGACCTGCTTGATGCTCTCCAATGCCTGCAACAGCGGCCCAGGCTGCCCACCCTGCAACACCATGGTGACGAGTTGCTGCGCCTCACCGACCTGCTTGATGGTCCCGGCCGCCGCATCACGGGCACTGTCCACCGCGGCCTGAACAGGCGCCAACCCGGAGATCGTTTCCTGCGGAGTGGCTTCGCGCGGAACTGCCGCGGTCGCTTTCGTCGCCTCGCCAATCGCACCGGAAAGGCTACCCAGACCGCCCTGGATCGCGGTGACGGCGCTACGGACCCGGGTCAAACCCGCCGCCACAGCGGCGAAGCCAGCCCCTGCAGCCCGTACGGCCACTTCCTGAGTCTGCCGGTCGGCAGCGGCCGCCAGCCCCTGCGCGCGCTCGACACCCGTCAGCAGGGCACGCAGCTCACCAGTGATCTTGTCAACGTGCGACATCCGACCGCCTATCGATCGAAGCTAGCAAAGGTGCTCGACCGCGAAGGTACAGCGCTGTCCCTCGCGGTCGCCGCGCAGCTTGTCACCTCAGGAACGCCCGCGCCGGGAGGCGTTGTCACGTCTATCCGCTGCCGCGCCCGGCGGCGGGTGCGGACGGGCGGATATCAGCGCTGGTGATCGTCGCCTGGCCGGTAGGCTGTGGGCCGTGAGCAGTTCTGCGGTTCGTGTCCGTTTCGCCCCCTCGCCGACTGGAATGTTCCACGTCGGCAATGCCCGTTCGTTGCTGTTCAACTGGGTGTTGGCCCGACAGTCGGGCGGGACGATGGTTCTGCGGATCGAGGACACGGACGCGGCCCGCAACCGGCCCGAATGGGTGCAGGGCATCATCGACGCGATGGCGTGGCTGGGCGTCGGCCAAGAGGACTACGAAGGCCCGCTGTTCCAGTCCGACTACGTGCAGCATCACCGTGAGGCCATCGACCGGCTCCTCGCCGCCGGGCTCGCCTACTACTGCGACTGCGCCCGGGATCAGGTCGTCGCCCGTACGGGCAGCGAGCACAAGGGCTACGACGGCTACTGCCGCGACCGTGGCCTGCCCACCGGGGACGGTTGCGCTCTGCGTTTCCGTACCCCCGACGAGGGCTCAACTGTGATCGTCGACCTGGTGCGCGGCAAGCCGACGTTCGAGAACGCCCTGATCGAGGACTTCGTCATCGCGCGCGGCGACGGCTCGCCGGTGTTCCTGCTGGCGAACGTGGTCGACGACATGCTCATGGGCATCACCCATGTGATCCGGGCCGAGGAGCACCTGCCCAACGCGCCGAAGCAGCAACTGCTGTGGGAGGCGCTCGGGGCGGAGCCGCCGGTATGGGTGCACGCGCCGATCTTGGTCAACGAGAAGCGGCAGAAGCTGTCCAAGCGCCGCGACCGGGTCGCCCTGGAAGACTTCCGCGCCGAGGGCTACCTAGCCGAGGCGATGCGCAACTACCTGATGCTGCTCGGCTGGGCACCCTCCGGCGACCGCGAGATCCTGCCCTGGGACGACATCGTGGCGGAGTTCCGGCTGGAAGACGTCAACCCCTCACCGGCGTTCTTCGACGTCAAGAAGCTCCGCGCCTTCAACGGCGACTACATCCGCGCGCTGTCGGTCGAGGAGTTCGTCGAAGCGTGCCAGCCATGGTTGACCGGTGAGACCGCGCCGTGGCGACCGGAGGCGTACGACACCAAGGCGTTCGCAGCTGTCGCCGAGTTGGCGCAGACCCGGATCGCAGTGCTCTCCGAGATCGTGCCGATGGTCGACTTCCTCTTCCTCGACGAGCCGGCCACCGATGAGGCCGCGTGGGCGAAGGCCATGAAAGCCGACGCCCCAGCACTGCTGGCCGCCGTGGTCGATGCATACGAGACGTGCGAGTGGCAGGCCGAGGCGCTCAAGTCGACGCTGGAGGCGATCGGCGCCGAGCGAGGGCTCAAGCTCGGCAAAGCGCAGGCACCGGTACGAGTTGCGGTGACCGGTCGCACTGTCGGGCTGCCGCTGTTCGAGTCGATCGAGACCCTCGGACGTGAGCGAACCCTGGCTCGCCTACGGGCCGCACTCGACCGCCTGAGCTGACCCCTATTGCGGCCGGCGGATCGATCCGCCGGTCAACTTGACGTTGGTCACCGGTGCCACCCGGCCGTCCGCTCCTGACTCGGAAGTAGACCCGACAGCTCGGCCTTCGCGGAGCTGAGCGGTCAGCGACTAATGCTCTGCGCTTGCCGTTCCGGGCCGCACAGGACCAAGCCGTGCCCTCAAACCCTGTCCGCAGTCCCTGCCAGCAACGGCGGTAGCGAAATCGAAGGGTGGGGCGAGGTTGCCGAAGTTGGTGCCGAGCACCTCGTCGCTGAGCCGGAACACCTCGGGTGCCCAGGGGCCGATCTGGTTACCACTCGGAAGCCGGTCGGCCGCGAGGGTCGCGGTCAGCAGCCAGCCGCGCGGAGACGGAGCGACAATGAGACTCCCGTCTGCGGCACCGCTCGGGGCGGCAACCAGTCGGTCGCCGCTCCAACGGACTGCCGTCTCACGGAGGCTCGTCCCACCGCCGCGCGTGGCAGCGCCGAAGAGCGTGCAGCTCGCGCCAGCGGTGAAGGTCTTTTCCGCCAACTGCTGGACGGCACTGGTATCGGGCTCGATGCGCTCGCGCGCGAGCAGGTTGACCGTGTGGAGTTGGACGCGAAACTCAGAGGGCGCCGCCTCCATGGCGGAGGTCAGCCGCGCGTTGAAGTCTGTGGGAAGGAATCCGTTGGTGGTGAGGATGCCATCGACGGAGAACCCACCGCGGTAGCCGAGATGCTTGCGTAGGCCAGCCCCCAGGCGGGTGGTCTGGGTGACGAGGTCAGCGTCGTGGCCGAGGGTGGGTACGGCGCCCGCGCAGAGGAAGGTTCCGTGCTCGGGGCGAGGCAGCGTGACGAGTTCCATGGGCGGGAACGGGACCACGGCGCTGCCGAGGGCCATCCCGTGCAGGCGTACCGGGGTGCCTTCGAGCAGGGGCATGAGTCGGATCCGCCACGTTCCGACCTCGGCAGTGGGCATCCGTGCCGGTGGGGTTCCGTCGCGCCACCACCAGATTCCGTCTCCGCCCGCTGTCGGGCCGGTGCCGATAGGTTGATAGGAGCAGACGACACCGGCACCTCGGTCGACCAGTTTCCCGAGTAACCCGATGTCGGCAGGATTGTTGGTGATGACCGAGGGTGCGCGTGGGATGCCGGCGACGTCCCAGAGCGCGTCCACTGTTGTTTTGTCCTCGAACATGCGCCACGCGGGCTGCCGCGTACCGACGCGCCGCCGGTCCCCAGTTCGGGGTGGGTCGAGCGGGTCGGGCAGCAGGAGCGAGGCGCTCTGATCGGGGTCAAAGGCATCGGCCCGAGCCGCGAGCCAACCGGAGCCGTCGAGGCCCGCGATGGCGTCGTGTTGCCAGACGAGCTGGTCAGAAGCACCGCGTATCGGCCGGGTACGCGCCTGAGGCGGAGCATCGTCCAGTGTGAGCGCGAGGCATCTGTGCGAACCGAGTAGTTCTTGCCACGCCTGCGCGTCGTCGGCCCGGCCACAGATCATGATGACGAGGCCGTCGAGCGGCAGTTGACCGGTGAGGTGCGCTCCGTGGCTCATCGGTGGTGCCGCCCGCGAGGGTCGGTGCGGTGTAGGACGAGGTTGGCCGGGGTGACATGGACCAGTTCATAGGTCTCCTGCCCGAGCCGGTCGTGAATCGTACGGCGGTGTCGGTCGGGGTGGCTGTCGTCGTACTCGATGATGACGATTTTGGGTTGGTGTTTGTCGGGGTTGAAGGATTTCCAGACGTCGAGTTCGGTGCCTTCGACGTCGATGCTGAGCAGGTCGATGCCGTTGATGCACCACTGGTCGAGGAGGTCTTCGAGAGTTCGGCAGGTGACGAGAGTTTGCTGGTAGTCGGTGCCGGTGCGGTGCAGGCCTGACCAGGACGGCTTGTGGCGGTACATGCCGAACGGCCACAGGCCTGTGGTGGCGGAGACCGCGCAGGTGTCGACGGCGCAGCAGCGTTGGCGGAGGCGTTGGTGGTTGCGGGGGTCGGCGTCGACGCAGAGGCCGCGCCAGCCGAGGTTCTCGACGTAGAGGGTGTTGCTGCCGCGTACGCCGTCGCCGGCGCCGATGTCGACGAAGACGCCGTGGGTGGGTAGGTGCAGGTTCTCGGCGATCCAGCGGTCCTCGCCCCACTGGGAGTGGTATGGCGCGGGTTGGGTGTAGGGGAGCACGGTTCTCACCCGCGCCACTTCCGCAGGAGGAGCTGTTCGCGGGTGCGGTCGAGCCAGCGTTGGGACCATCGGCGGCGCAGTGCCTGCCAGGTGAGGGCCTCGGCGATGGAGTCGCTGAGCGAGCGGTGGGTCAGGCCAGCCCTGACGGCGCGGTTGGTGTTGACCGACATGAGGGCGAGTTCGGCGCTGGTGGCGGGGAGCCACAGCGGAATCTCGGTCCAGGGGCGGATGCCGTGGGCGAGGGCGAACTCCTCGCCGACGCGGCAGGGTGTGACGGCGCGGCCGGCGTGGGTGAGGACGGTGTCGACCAGGACGCGGGCGGTGGTGGTAGGGCCGGCGACGTTGACGATCCCGGTCATCTGCTGCTCGGCGGCGGTGCGGATGAACCGGGCGACGTCGGTGGCGTCGACGAGTTGGAGGGGCTGGCGGTCGGGCATGGGGACGAGGACGTCGCCGCCGCGCAGGGCGCGTTCGAGCCAGTAGGCGAGGCGTTCGCTGTCGTCGTGCCGGCCGATGACCAGGCCGAGGCGGACGATGAGTAGCGGTATGGCCAGGCGGGCGAGGCGTCGTTCGAGGTAGCGCTCGCAGCGCAGTTTGCGGGTGGCGGAGGCGCGTACCGGGTGGGATGCGTCGGCGGGGATGGTGGGCGAGCGTTCGCTGAGACCGTTGCGGCCGAGGTCGCGGCGGTATACGCCGCAACTGGAAATGAGGACGTACCTGCCGACGTCGGTGAGGAGGGGCAGGACGGGGCGGAGGTCATCGAGATCCTGTGCGCTGGTGTCGATGACGGCGTCCCACGGTTCGGCCAGGACCGTGGCGGCCTCGGCGGTGGGTGCCCGGCGGTCGGTCAGGACGTGCCGGGCGATGCCGCTGAACGGTGAGGGGGATCGGCCCCGGTAGAGCAGGGTGATTTCGTCGTCGCGGGTGATGCACTGCTCGACGATGTGACGGCCGATGAACCGGGTGCCGCCGAGGACGAGGATCTTGCTCATCGTGGCCTGCCGGCTGGTGTGGGGCTGTAGCCGAGCACGAGCAGACGGCGGGGGTGGCCGGAGGTGTTGGATCCGCTGGCGTGGACCAGCGCGGCGTCCCAGATCAGCACGGTCCCGGGCGCGGCGACCAGGGTCACAGCCACGTCGTCGGGGGCATCCTGGTCGGGTACGACCGGTCCCTGGTGCAGGGTAGGGACCATCTCGATGGTGCGCCGGTGGCTGCCGGGCCAGACTCGCAGTGCGCCGGCGGCTTCGGTGCAGGGGTCGAGGCAGACGGCGACGGTGAGCACTCGGGGGTAGCCGTGGGCGGCGTAGTAGGCGGCGTCGGTGTGCTTGCGGACCTCTTCGCCGAGGACCGGTAACGCTGCCCACCCGGCGGCGATGTCGACGGTGCGCTTGTACATGAGTTTGTTGTCCATCAGCGTCGGAGCCGGAGCGCCGAGCAGGTCCGCGACCAGACCGCACAGCCGGGTGTCGTCGGCCACCGCGGTGGCGGTCGGGGACAGGTCGAGCACTGGCTTGACCTTGAGGACGTACGGTGTGCCGTCGGGGAGCCGCCACCACGTCACCCGAGGGTCGGCGCACCTGGTGGCGACCATCTGGGCGAGCCGCTGGTCGAGGAGGTCGTCGGCCTCGACCCGGAGTTCCTGGATGGTGGCTGCGGGCAGCAGGTCGGGTAGGACGAGGTATCCGTGCGTGGCGAAGCGGTCGATCTGCTGTGCGGAGAGGGCTGACGCGAGTGGCGAGGTCATGCGTTGCCGCCTTTCGTGGCGATCGGGATGAGGAAGTCACGGGTGGATTTGGTCCAGTGCGCAGGGGTCTGTGCGGCCGGCATGGTGTAAGGGTGGGCGGTCCAGTCGGCGAAATGCCGGTCGAGGACTTGCCGACGGGCGGGGCTGATCGAGGTGCCGCTGTGGAAGAAGCTGAACCTCCCGCCTGGTCGCAGGCAGGGGATCGCGACCTCGGCGACGAACTGCGCGAAGTCGGCGTCGGCGTGTCCATCCGGCGGCCAGGTGTCGTACATGATCGCGTCGAAAGCCTCGGTTGGCAGGGACACCAACTGCCAGGGTTCGACGTGCACCCGCACGGGTGCGGTGACGTGGTCGAGCACATGGTCACGGGTCATCAGGGCCACGCCGGGGTGCGGCTCGATCGCGGTGTACGAGCCGACCCGGCCTAGTTGGGTGGCGAAGACACCGAGGCCGAGGCCGACCTCCAGCACACGTGGCCGGTCGCACCCCTCGGTGAGCAGGCGCGCGTGTTCGCGCATCAGGTCCGCCTCGGCGAAGAACATCACGTACTGCGCCCCGATGCGCAGCCCTTCGGCATCGACCGTGGCGGGCTGGGCGCGTAGTCGGGTGATGTGCCGTCGATGTACCTCGGAGAGGACGGGCCGGCTCACAGCCGGTCTCCGTCGCGGAACCGGCTCAGTGGATCGATGGTGAGGAACCGATCGGCGAAGGTCGGGGTGGTGGCGATCGTGTGACGGATCGCGTTCTCGATGCGGGTCGTGGTGGCGGCGTCGAGGGGGCGGTCCACGGAGACCAGGACGTGAGCCGGGTCGCCGAGGTCGCCGCCGTTGCGGGCGACGATGGTGACCTCGGCGTACATCGAAAGGTCTGCCAGCACCCGCCGTGCGGCCTCGGCGGCGACGGCGGTGTAGATCTTCCCGCCGTGGTGGACCGGGTTCTTCCCGGCGGGTGCCTCGCCACTGGCTGGCCGCAGCGGTTCGATGACGCCGCTGTACCGGTTGCCCCGGCCGACCGCACCGCAGTCACCTTTGCCCAGCGAGGTGCCGAACGGCGCCAGGTAGCCGCGTCCCGGTACGTCCTTGGTGTTGAGATGCAATGCCAGGCCGGTGACGTTCCGCGCTCGCGGGTCGCGGTCGAGTAGCGCCTTCAACTCGGCCGTGATGACCACCTGCGCCTCGCCGAGCGCGACCCGGTACGCCGCCCAAGAGCCGATCCGCTCCGGGTGCAGCGGCAGCGCTGCGGTGACCTCCAGCGTCGAGCCGACCCGGACCACCATGACCTTCACGTCCGTGCCCGCAGCAGGTACGTCCAGCCGGAACGCGGCACTTGTGAGCCGGCGTTCCAGCTCGACCGCGAGGTCGGCGGCGAGCCCTCGCCGGCTGGTGCCGACGCAGACGACGGTGTCGTTGGCCACCGACTCGACTTCGAGCACTGCGCGGATGTCTCGCGCCGTGTCGGGGCGGTAGAACCTCGGGTCGTGGTCGACCGCGCTGCCTCGGGTGTTGTTGATGTGCAGGCGCAGGTGTTCGAGGATCCGGTCGTCGCCGAGCGCGGCTGGAAGGACGTCTAGGACCACCTCGCGGAAGAGTTCCTCGACCGGCACCGCAATGTCACCGACCCGGTCGGTGATCTTTCCGAAGAGGTAGCAGTCGGCCGGTTTGCGGATGTCGAAGCCACCGAAGCGGACATCGGCGGCGGCACCAACCAAGTTCACCTTGTCGACCCAGTGGTTCGGGATGGCACCGAACTCCCGCAGGCACCACGACGAGTACCGCTGCGAGAAGGCGTCGGCGACCAGGTCGGCCAGGCTGTCCGGATGACCGATGCCCTTTCGCTCGGCTACATCGAAAGGCTGGTCGTCGGGTGCTACGCAGGCATGACGAATCGAGATCTGCATGTGAAGAGGTCCCTCGGGCTCAGAGGTCGTCGGCGTCGGTGTCCGCCTGCACCGGCGGATCGACCAGATAGGACAGGCACTGCGACAGGACCAGCACCCGCCTGGCCGGGCACGCCTCGTTGACGTGGGCGGGCCGGAAGGTGCCGTCGTAGAGGTTCCCGTAGGCGGTCGGCACGGAGGCGCAGCGACGGACATCGCCGGTGACGGTCACCTTGAACGAGGTCACCCCCGCCGTGCACGGCTGGCCGCAGAAGGAGAGCATGCCGTCCATGTACGGCCGGTTGAACACGTACTCGCCGGAGTTGGCCAGGATCAGCGCCTTCTGCTCCTCGGTGTAGCCCTCCGGATAGCGCACGCCCTGGTGAACGCCCTTGAACACCTTCGCCCGCACGTGGTCCACACCCAGCTCCCGCAACCGCGCCAGGTCCCCGCCCAGCCGGTGCAGCAGCGGCGGATACAGCACGTACAGCGCCGTCACATCGAACCCGGCCCGCCGCAGGATCAAATAGTTCCGGGCGTACGCGTCCAACTCCAGCCCGCGCAGCTCCCGCTCCGGCTGGTGGATCGCCGCCACGATCTTCGCCACCCGCTCCGCCGGCACGCTGTCAGCGAAGCGCTGCACGTCCTCCGAGGCGAGGTTGGTGTTGATGCTGACGAAGTGGCCCGTGGTCAGCCCCGCGCACAGCTCGACGAAGCCGGGGTACATGAACGGCTCGCCGCCGGACATGTGCACCAGGCAGACCTTGCCCAACTCGTCGAACCGCCTCACCACCAACTCGGGTGCCGGCTCGTCGAGATGCTTCCGGTTGAGCACGTACCGGATCTGCGGATGGCAGTACTCGCAGAAGAAGTTGCAGCGGTTCGTCAGGTGCCAGTCGAACTCCCACTCCCACGGCGGCTTCGCCTGGGTCATCGCTGAGGTGCGCATCGGTCCTCCGCTCGCCGGTCGGATCACCCGCCGACGCAGCCATTGATGGCGGTACGCCGGCGGGGCCACGTCCAGCAGACCCCGGACCAGCCCACCCCAGGCAGGGGATAGAACCGTCAACACCGTCAATTCATTGACCGACAGCACCAACACGATCCGGTACGTTCGCGATACTGTCGGTCGACCCTGCGGAGGAGCCGATGGCCGCGCGACCCGACCGCACCAACCACACCCTCGCCACACACATGGCCGACGCCGGCCTTACCCCGCGTACCCTCGCCCGAGAGATCAACCGGCTCTTCGGTGCCGGCACCCTCGCCGAGACCGCGCCCTACCACTGGCGTGATGCCGGCGGAGTACCCCGTCCACCACTGCCGGCACTGACCGCGTACGTGCTCTCCCGCCGGCTCGGCCGCGTCGTGACCGCCGGGGACCTTTGGCACGGGCGACCCGACGCCGTAGATGGCACCCTGGTGATGACGGCCAGCACCGGCATGGACGGACCGTGGACCCGCGCGAGTACCATGCTGGTCGCCGAGGACTGGCTGCTGGGAGGACTGGTGGACCGGAGGATGTTCCTCTCCGTATCCGGGGCCGCCCTCGCCCAGGCGGTGAACATCTACCTGGACACCCAGCTACCCGCCGGCACCGCACCCCCGGCCGCCGCGCCCGACGACCCACTCGTCGAACAGATCGAAGCCAGTGTGCCGCGCCTTCAACTGCTCGACGACGAACAAGGAGGCGCCGCCGGCCTCGGCTACGTCGGTGCCCAGGTCCGCGCGGTCCTGCTCGTCCTGCGCGACGGTGGCCACACCGACGCTACCGCCCGTCGCCTCCTGGTCGCCCTCGCCGACCTCGCCCAACTCGCCGGCTGGAAGGCCTTCGACGCCGAGCAGCATGGCCTGGCCCAGCGCTACTTCTTCACCGGCCTCCGCGCCGCCCACGACGCCGGTTACCGCTCCATGGAGGCACACATCCTGGCCGACCTGTCCTTTCAGGCCGCCTCACTCGGCGACGCCGACGACGGCCTACGCCTCGGCGTCGCCGCCAGCCGGGTGGCCGACCGGTCCGCCGCGAGCGTCCAGGCGTCCGTGCTGTCCCGCCTCGCGTACGCCTACGCCGCCGCCGGCCGCGTCGACCAGTGCGAGCGCACCTGGGTAGAGTCCCACGACCAGCTCGCGAAGCGACATCACGATCGTGACCCGGAGTGGATGTACTACCTGACCCCTAACCACCTCGACTGCCAGGCCGGATACGCGATGATTCTCGCCGGCCGGCAAACCGTCGCCACCGGCCGAGGGGGCGACGGACGCGCCCTGCTCCGCAAGGGCGAAGCACTCCTGCGCACCGGTGCATATGCTCGCCGACCAGACGCGCCCTACCAGCGGCGCGCCCTCTACGAAGGCGCCTGGCTCGCTCTCGGCTACACCGCCCACGGCAAACTCGACGACGCCTGCGCGGTTACCCGGATGGCGCTACCCCGCCTCGGTCAGGTCCGCTCACCCCGCAGCACCGCCCTGCTCAACAGCCTCGCCCAGGAGCTACGCCGCCGCCAACGCAACCACGCCGTCGCCGACCTCCTGCCCAACCTGGAGAACGCCCTCGCGCGCCAGCCGACCTGACACTACGGTCGAGCAATGAGCCGCCGCGACATCGACGCCCTCGTCATCGGCGCTGGCGTATCCGGCCTCACCACCGCCATCTGCCTCGCCGAAGCCGGCCTCCGCGTCACCATCTGGACAGCCGAGCCACCACACCAGACCACCTCGTATGCGGCAGGCGCGATGTGGGGTCCGTACCTCGCCGAACCCATCGACCGGGTACGTGTCTGGAGCGCCCGTACCCTGGCTGTTCTGCGGCAACTCGCCACCGACCCGCAGACCGGAGTACGCCTCGTCCCTGGCATCGAAGCCTCCCGCAAGCCGGTCGACCCGCCCGAGTGGGGCAACCAACTCGACGGATTCCGGCTGTGCGAGGCGGACGAGATGCCGGACGGCTTCGCCACCGGGTGGCGCTATACCGCGCCGATCGTCGACATGCCCATCTACCTCGGCTACCTCGAACGGCGGTTCGCTGTGGGCGGCGGCCGAATTGAGATTCGGCGGATCCACTCGCTCGACCAAGCTGTGGGCGTCGCGCCTGTTGTCGTCAACTGTGCCGGCATGGGCGCGCGTGCCCTCGTACCGGATCCTGAACTGACCCCGATCCGCGGACAACTCGTCGTCGTCGAGAACCCCGGCATCACCGAGTTCTTCACCGAAGACACAGGGCCGTCTCCTGACCTGCTGCACTTCTACCCGCAAGGCGAGACCGTCGTCCTCGGTGGCACTGCCCAGCCTGGCGACTGGAGTCGGGAGCCTGACCCGAACACGACTGCAGCGATCATCGATCGGTGCAGCGAGGTCGAACCACGTCTTCGTGGCACACGAGTGCTTGGGCAGCGGATTGGGTTACGCCCTACCCGTACGCGCGTCCGAGTGGAAGGACAACGCCTCGATAGCGCCACGCTGATCCACAACTATGGCCATGGCGGCGCCGGCATCACGCTCTCTTGGGGCTGCGCCGCCGAGGTCGTAGCCAGACTCTGACAGGAGGGATTGGCTGCTTCGGCTTCTGCAACCTGGCGTCAAGCCCCGCCATCGACCAAGATGCGATCCGGCCACCGCCACATCGGCTCTGCCCAGGTCTGCGAACGGCACCAGGTCGCCCTGCGCAATGGGCTGACTTCTGCGCCCCTACCGGCAACCCTGCCGACAACATCCCCGGCGTACGCGGCATCGGCGTCAAGACGGCCGCCACCCTGTTTGCCGGCGGACTCGCCCTCGGCTGCCTGCCCGCCTCGCCGGCTCGACACCGGCCGAGGACGAACTATCCGCGTACAGTGCGACAGACCTGGCCGTCGAGTGGCGCGACATGATCGTCTCGACCGTAATCTGGGAGTACCGCTGACCCCTCACAGGCCAAGCCAGCGCACGCACCACTGCCGTGTCCGGCCGACGTCATCGACGCCCGCGGCCCCTGGCGAACGGCCCCACGTTGCTGACGGTGATGGCCCACCCCGACGACGCCGAGCTGTGGGCCAGCGGCACCATCGCCACCCGACCAGAACGGTCTCCGTCCCGCACCTCCGGTTTGGACAGCCCTGTCCGGCAAGCCCAGCCGGATGTAGCAGCCGCTGTCAGCCCGCCGGTACGTCGCGAGCCGCTCCGCCTAATAAGCCGTGATTGGTGGCGGGGAGTCTCACCCGACCACAAGACCCATGCCACGAGTGACAGACGGGTTAGTTAACGCTCTAGTTTGTATCCATGATCGGCGGCCACTTGGAAAAGGGGCTCGAAGTCGCGTAGCTCCCGTGGTCCGACAAGCTGTAGGGCCAGGTCGTGCTTCGCCTCCAGCAACCAGACAGCCGGAGCGCCGGTCTTTTTCAACCGATACGTGAAGTACTCCCCGCCGTGATTTTCTGGTCCTGTCCAGGTCCGCGGTGGCGAGACCTGCACGGTGTCCTCGGAGAACGCCGGACTTCCTGACTCACTCGTTCCCGGTGGGTACTGAAGGACCCACCGGTCGATGCCGATGCCCGTGCTCGGATCTGCGAGAAGGCAGTAAATTCGCAGCTTTCCCCCGCGTATCTCTGGCGTCGATGGCGGACATCTGGCGCGCCACTGGTTGTCGAGTTGCATCAGTGCCTCGATGCGCTCAAGCTCCGAGGAGCCCACTGATGGCACCGGCGCGAGCGAGATGGCCGTACCAGGCGAGGACGCTGTAGGCATGGCCGAGTCCTGTGCGGGGTGTCCGTTCTCGTCCTTGCCGATTCCTGGGAGACTGCTCGGCTTCACCAAGACCGCCAGCAGTCCGAGCGCGACGAGCAGGCCGACAGCGCTGGCAACGCGACGTGCCGATTTGTTAGAAGCGAATCTTGTGACAGCCAGAGCACCCTCGGTTTGTGTCGGACCACGGCTCGCGCCAGTGATGTTGGGTGAGGCAGAGCGCCGAACAATCGACCAGAGGAGGCCGAGGTCAGTCCACTCCGTTCGCAAGCTGGTCCGTGGACCGGTTCCAAATTGATGGCGGAAGATCCGGTGGATCGCCCGTATTGCGGCGCCAGCTACGACATGGACGGCCTCGACCCGTGACCCGTCGAGCGGCTCGGCAGCTGGTACCTGTTCCATGCGGCCACGCATCGGTTCTCCGTGCCGCTCCAGCGCCGTCACCAACGTGGCAGCGAACCGGTGGGCGCTCATCGTGGCCAGTGCAACGGGTCGAGGGTCCCGGTCATCCGGCTTCAAGGCTGTACCAAGCTCCTGGAGAAGAGCCAGGCACCGGGAAGGCGTTACATCCAGCAGATGCCGCGCTAGGTAGCCGCCGTCGAGGTTGGCCAACGCGGCGGCCGCGCGGGTTACAGGCAACTCGACCAGCAAAGCTGCAGCATCCGCAAGCGGCATGGAGCGCAGGAGCTCCGCGATCCGTTGGCCGGGAAGTGGGCTTAGATGGTCGATGACTTCGGGGCGGCTGAGTAGGTTGAGGAGCTTGTCGGCTGCTCTCGGGTCCAGGAGCTGAAGCAGCGGAGAAGAGCTCTTGGCACCGAGGTGTCTGAGCACGTCTCGTAGGGTCGTTGGATGACGGGCGGCCAGACGGTCGAGCAGGTAGCGGCACCGGTCTTCTGGCTGGTGCAGGAGCGCCGTCGCCAGCTCCTGCGCTGGAAGGCAGCTCAGAAGCATGACCGTACCCGCAGACGCTGGCAGGGCACCGAGTAGCTCGGTGCGGCGGGCTTCGAGAGCGTCCTGATGAAGTAGCGCAACGGTACGGTTCGGGCCACCGCAGGGACGGCCGTCATCCGGCTCGGCTGCAATTCCAGCTAATAGGTGGGCCACCAGATCGAGTTCGTGGGGCAGCAGCGCGGCGAGATCGTCACCAGCATGGTCGAGTACCATCCAACTGAGCACCTGCACGGCAGCGGACCGTGGCAGGCCACGCAGGATCATGGACACACCTGCCGTTTGCATGCCCGACACGACCCTGCCACACTGCCGGGGTGCGTCCTCGGCCTGTAGCCCTACGAAGGCGATGGCCAGGTTCTCGGGCAGTTCGGTGAGCAGGGTCCGCTGGAGCTGCTCGTCGAGTTCGCGGAAGATCTCGTCGTAACCGACCTTCGGCTTCATGCTGCAAAGCGTGGCAACCCGGTCGTTGACCGACGCCGAGCGGCCGATGTGTATGTCCCCATGGTTTTGGCCGATGCCCAAGCTTTGGCCGGTTGCAGAGACGGCGAACTGGCTGGTTGTGGACCCTGCGGCTTGTCGTCCTTCAGAATCGCTGGGGAGTACCGAAGACTCAGTCACGCCGGGCTCGTCTTTCGGCGTTGAACACGATCGACCCGCTGTTCTGGCCGATGGCAATGCTGCTGTCCGTTGCGGACACTTGGTAGGTAGCTCGATCCTCAGGTGCGGCGGAAGAGGGCGGGACTGGTTTCGCGGTCGTGGCTGCGGTCGCGGCGGCGGTGGCGACCGCCGACGCGAGTCCAATCACAACGGACCAGACAGTAGAGCTGAGGGTGCTGCCCGGCCAGAAGGCCGAAAGAGCCACTTTCGAGATCAACAGAGTCACCAGGAACGCAAGGGGAATGGCAATGAGATGACGCAGTCTTCGCACTCGGTACTCCCAACAGACCTTGGAGAGCTACACGGCGCACGCAGCACCTAGAAACTGACGGACAGTATAGGTCCATGCGCCGCCTGTGATCTTGGCGGGATGGGTGTGTCGGCAGTTTCCCTACCGCATCAGCGTCCGACCAGGCGGGGTGACAACTCGGGTGGTACCTCTGCTGGGAGCTGGAGAGGCTCCCGTCGACTGGTGAAATGCAATCCGAGTTTGGGTGGAGATCTGGGAGCCGGGGCCATGTCGCGGTCATGTCCGAGGTGCCTTGGCGCGACGAACTGCTGCGGCACCGGCCGGAACGCGGATGATGTGGTGGCGCGGTCTCCACGGTAGCCCTCGTCCCGACAGCCTCCGCGAGCATCTCCGGAACTGCGGGCACTTCACTGCAGGTCATCGCATCAGATGCGTTTCACTACGACGAGTTGGTCGCGGGCCCGGGTGGCCGCGACGTATCTCAGTGAACGACCCCGAAGTTCGGCGTCTGCTCGCTCGGCGGGATCCAGCCCGGCGAGGCGTTCGAGTTCGGCTAGCGCTGGTTTGCCGGCGGCCAGTACGACCTTGGAGAACTCGGTGCCCTTGGCCCGGTGCATCGTCAGGACCGGCACTCGGCCGGTCGGTGGGCGGTCGCGGTCGACGGCGCGGGCGTCCACTCCCTGTTCGGTGAGGGCGGTGACGACGCGGTCGCGGTGGAACCGATCCTGTACCAGGACCGCCACGGTCTCCGGGGCGTCTCCGGCGTCGAGCCACGAGCGGACGTGGCGAACGATGGCGTGGAGTTCCTCCGAGAGCGAGTCGACGACCACTTCGATGGGCGCGGGACCGCTTCGGGCGGATCGGTAGCCCGTGCTTTCCGGCTCGTCCTGCAGGTCGACGTACTGGCTGCCGTCCAGCATCGCCATGGCGTAGCGCAGGTTCTGTGCGGTGGTGCGGTAGTTGAGTGTCAACCGCTGGGAGCGCCCGACGATGGCGATGCCGTAGCGCCCGAGCACGACGCGGCTGCCGTAGATGCGCTGGTGTGAGTCCTCGGCGATGAACAGGTCGTCGGGGCGTTCCTCGACGGCGGCCCGGAGCAGGAGCCACTGGGTGGGGGAGAGGTCTTGCCCTTCGTCTACCAGCACATGATCGGCCGGGCGATCCCCGCCTGCGGTCAGGTGTGCCGCGGCGACAGCGGCGGCCTCGGTGAAGTCGAGGCTGCCGTCGATCCGGCAGCGTTCCCGGTAGGAGTCGATCAGCGCCCAGACGGCTCGGCGTCTGGCGCGGTCCAGGGCGACGCCTCGTCCTGGCCGGCGCACCCGCAGGTAGCCGGTCTCGTCGTGCACCTTGTTCGGAAGGACGACGTGCGCGTACTCGGTGGCCAGGAACGTCTCGTTGGCGATCTCTGGCGGAAGCGACGTGCCGGTCGATTCGACGACCTCACGCCACAGGTTCGGTGCGGTGCGCGACAGCGGCGCCGCGCGCTCCTCGCCGAGGACGTCGCGCATGGCCGGCGCTAGACCGATTCCTGCGGTCCGCAACACGGCGGCGGCGAGCGCGTCCACGCCGGTCACGTACACGCCCGGTTGTCCGAGCGTCTTGGTCTGGGGCACTCGTGGGTCGAGCTGGGTGAGGCTGTCGCCGAGTGCGTCGGCGAGGTTGGTGGTGAAGGTGGTGAGGACGATTCGGGCCGCTGGGTCGCGTTGGGCGAGGGCACGCCCCCGGTGGACGAGGACGACGGTCTTGCCGGTGCCGGCGCCGCCAGCGAGCCGGAACGGCCCGTTGTACGGCCGGTCGATGTAGCGGCGCTGCTCGGGGTGCAGGAAGATGCGCCAGGCGCCGAAGTCTCCGCCTTCGATGACGCGGCGGAGTTCTTCCTGGCCGTCGATGAATGCGTATTGCAGGGCAGCCGCCGGCCGTTTGAGGGACTGCAGCACGTCGGCGTCGTCGTCGGACGAGGAGGTCTTCTCCAACTGCATCCGCTGGACGATCGCGTCGATGTCGTCGCCGGCCGCCAAGTCGACCAGGATGGTGCCGATCCAACCGTCGTGACGTTCGGCGAGCGCGAGTATGACGTCCTCGTCTGCGGCTGCCGCTGCCTGGGTGGCGACGTCCTCGGGCAGACCGAGTTTGTCCATCAGGTCGGCGTGTGCGTGACCGAGGCGAGCGAACAACGGCTTCGCCGACTCCGGGTCTGTGGTCGCGGAGGGCGGCGGTACGGGGACGAACGCCGGCTCGATCTCCTCCACCTGGGGCAAACCGTTGATCGGGTTGACCTTCAGGCGTACACGCTGCGCGGTGGCAATGGCGTCGTCGTGCGGCCAGATGCCGTGGATGACGTAATGGGTGTCGCCGTCACCGTCGAGCCGGAACATGACGGCCCGCCAGAACTCGTCGACCCGTCCGGTGCGAACCCGCGGGTCGGCGCTGTGCTGGATGGGTTCGATGTGCAGGCCGGGGGTGGTGTCGTCGGCCCCGAGTTTCTGCAGGAAGCTCATCGCCTTGCCACGGACCGATCCATCGATCTTGCTGGCGAGTTTTCCCATGATGATGGTCGGCATCAGTCTCCTTCGTCCGTCTCGGCGGCGGCGCGAGTCAGGACGGTGACGACCTTGGCGGGGTCGGGTTCCACCAGGTGCCAGCCGTGCTGGGCCAGGTCGCTCCGGTCCTGTTGCGACATGTGGGCGAAGGCGACGGCCACCCGGAGAGCGGGCCAGCAGACGTCGAGCGGGATGCCGTCGGGCCCTTCCGCGCCGATGGTGGGCGGTGCGACGTTCTCGCCGGCCAGCGCGCTGATCAGTTCCTTCTCGTTCTCGGTCAACGCCGCGTCGTAGGCGTCGGCCCAGGCTCCGACCGGTCGGCCCGGTCCGGCCTGGTCCGGCTGCGCGGTCACCGGCTCGACCAGACTGGTCGTTGTCACAGTCGTCGGCCAGTCGCGCAGGCCGAGCGCGTTAGCGAGCCGCAGCCAGGACCGCCAGGAATCGGCGTGGTTGTCGCCGAGCATCTCGCTGCGGTCGTCGAGCACCACGGCGACCTCGACACCGCCGCCTGTCATCTCGATGACCGCCGCGAGGGATCCGAAGCGGCGCAGGTGGACCCGGCGTTCACCGGCGGGTAGGTCCTCCCCGAGCAGCGCTGCTCGACCAATCTGCGGAAGGGCGACCGTGGTGTAGGTCTGGATCGGTTGGGCCCCGGCCGACAGGAACATGGGCACGGCTCGGGCGGCGGCCTGCACCGCAGCCGGGTTGGGATCGCGAACCCAGCCGACGAGCCAGTCGACCATGCCGTGTCCCAGGGCCTTGTAGGTTTCCGGCGGGGCCTGGAAGCCGGGGACGTTCATCAGGCTGCCGGCCAGGGCCGGATTCCACCATGGCGGTGCGACGTTCGTGGCGGTCTCGGCGGCGGCGACGTCGGCGCTGGTCAGTGCGATGACCAGGATGCCCAGCTCGCGCAGGTGGGCCCGCTTGACGGCGTCGTCGGCGAGGCGGTTGACCGCGGCGGTCGCGTGGTAGGCCCGCCCGTCCGTGAAGATCGCGATGTCGGGCACGTTCATGTCGCCGGTCTTCAGCAGGTAGTCCGGCCGGGAGTCCGCGACGTTGACCTGCGGGCTGAGGGTCCATTGCCGGTGTGTGCCGGGCAGGGTGAACCGGGCTGTGTTGCCTACCGGCGACGGGGTCTCGGTGACGGCGGCGCCGATGCGTCGTAGCCGACCGAGGAACACGCGGTGGAAGGAGCGTTCCAGATGTGACTCGGGTTCTTCGCGTGGAGCCAGCTTGGTCACCGTCCAGGTCGTGTCCTCGGCCGTCTGAACGTCGGCAGGCAACCCGAGCAGGGTACGGAGGTGACGCTCGGCCGATGCCCGCGAAACTCGCCGGGTCACTCCCGGTGCGGTGAACGGTAGCAGGCAGCGATGGCAGGCGAGACGCTCCTCGTGGCGGCAGGGGCAGTCCCGGACCCGGTCCCAGGCAAGGACCAGCAGCTCGCGCAGGTGGTCCGGCTCGGCGATGCCGGCCAGGTAACCGGTGCCACCGGGCACGGTGTCGTGCAGCAGGATCGCGTCGTGGTTGTCGTTGCCGTCGGACAGCGTCGGGTCGACGACCTGCTCGACCCGGATGTGGTCGGGGTGACCGCCCATTTGTTCCCGTAGTCCGAGCAGCAGCGCCGCGGACAGGCTCGGGACTGCGAAGTCGTCGCCGAGGCTGACCGTGTGCGGCAGCCGGATCAACAGCCCCTGGGTACGCAGGGTCCGGGACAACGCGACGGTGCTGGTCACCTCGTTCGGGGCGGTCCGGTGCGGACACCATGGACGGTGCTCGTGGGCGCGGTTGCGGCCGCTCTCGGTGTCGCGCTTTCCACAGCCGGAGCAGACTCGGAAGAGGGTTCCCTGCCGCTCGGCACCGGCGATGGTTCGGGTCGTGCCGTGACCGGCCGGTCCGAGGTTGAGCCATCGGATGTCGACCGACCGCAGGTGGACCCAGCCCAGCCCGGTTCCTTCGACGAACCGTCGGTCGTCCATGTGCTCGGGGGAGACATCCGCGGCGGTCACGATCTGGAATGCGACGCGACCGCGTTCGTCGTGGCGGTCGGAGATGGCGACCTCGTCTCGGCGTACCTCGGCCGAGACTCGGGTGAGTTCGACGACGTCGAGGCGCTGCCCGGTGTCGTGAATGCCCCGGCTGCCGCAGCGCGGGCAGGCGACGGGAACACTCTCGCGGCCGGTCGCGGCGATGTCGCAGCCGTGACCGCAGGCGGGGCAGAGCGCCCAGGTGCGGATCGACGCACCGTCCAGGCCGAGGTCCACCGCATCGATCTCGATTTCCCAACCACGCGCGTAGAAGGTGGCCCCGGGGGCGAACTCCCGCAGGGCCTGGGCCGAACCTCGTTGGAACTGGGCGCTGTCGTAGCGGTACTTGCCGTCGTCGGGGTCGATCCAGGACAGGCCGACGTCCAGGGTGACGCTGTCGTCGAGCAGGGTGTAGTTGGGCAGCAGCCCGTACTCTTCCAGGACTCCGATCCAGTAGCTGCTCCGTAGATGAGCGAGCTGCCCTCTGGTCAACTGTCGGGTCGCCTGTGCCGACCGCAGCGCCTGCTTGTCGTCGTCGGTCGCCGCCGGCGACTGCACCCGGGCCTCCAACTCGGGCAGCAGTTCCGTGATCGCCGCCTGCCGCTCTTCGAGCAGTGCCACGGTCTGTCGCCACCGGTCACTGGCGTCGCGAACGCGGCGGGCGAAGCCGCTGCTGCCCGGACCCGCGACCGGTTTCAGCCAGTCGCGAAGCCGGTCCACCACCTCGACGGGTAGCTCGTCGAACATGGCGGCGAACCGGTCCAGATCCGTCTCCCACGACTGCTCGGCGTGCGACACCAGGTCGCCGAGGAAAGTGCCCGGTGCGTACGAACCGATTGCCCCGCTGGCCTTGCGCGGACGACGGCGCCCGGGTTCCCGCGCGAACGCGTCGATCAGATACGCCGTGTACTGCCGGCGCAGAATCTCCTCGGCGGCAAGGTAGGTGGCCGGCGGTCGCACCTCGCCGTCGATCACCGACAACGGGTCGCCGATCTTCGGTAGGTGTTCGCCACGACCAGTGACGAAGGCCAGGTCAAAGGCGTTGCCGGTGAGTCGGCCCGCCCGCCCGACCCGCTGCAGGTAGGAGGCGACGGTACGGGGCAGCGAGGCGAGGATGACCGCCGACAGGTCGCCGATGTCGATGCCCATTTCCAGGGTGGGCGTGGCGACCAGGACGTTCGGCGACTGAGGACTGGTCGCCGCGTCCCGGAAACCGTCCTCGTACGCCAGCCGGGTCGTGTCGTCGAGCAGGCTGGTGTGTTCCCGGGCGACGACCCGGCGCATGTCCGGCGACGCGTACAGACTTCGGTAGAAGTTCTTCGGCGACATCGGTTGCTGGCGCAGCCGTCCGCGACAACGCACGTTCAGACAGGGTGCGTCCGTCAGCTGGTCGACGGTGACGAGGCTGCCCGGGGTGCCGGCCCGACAGGTGTCGCAGACCAGCAGGTGCCGCCCGGCGACGAGGTCGTCCTCGTGCGTGGGAGCCACCACCACCCCGGACACCGGCAGGGCGTAGACGGTCGCGCCGGACTGGCTGGTCGTCGTGGTGAGCACACCGTCGCGGGCGAGGCGGTCGAACAACGCCCGGGCGAGCCGACCACCGTCGAGCGGGGAGATGTCGAGCAGCCGCGAGGTCCAGCGGGCGTACCAGGACTGTGCCGAGGTCACCGGGTCGAGACCGCCGGAATCGGTGGAACCGCCGACCTTCGGGTAAGCGGGGGCGGGGCGGTCGCGGGGAAACGCCGGCATGCCCTCGCTCCGGTCCCGGCCACCCCAGATCGACCAGCGGCGACCGTCCTCCGCCCGGTAGCGGTTGAACCACGGGTGGTCGATTGCACCCTGGACCCGCATCCGGTCCAGGACACCGCGTACCCACTGCACCAGCGCGGCGTCGCCGACGCCCGCCTCGCCCAGACGTTCCTGCCACGAGGTGCCGCTCAACGCGGCTCGGGCCAGGCCGGCGACGCGCGCCGGCAGCCCAGCCTCCACCTCGACGGTGACGGATCCGGTCAGTTCCAGGGTGCGGCCGGTACGCGAGTTCAAGCCGAACTCGAGGGCCGCGTCGAGGGCCAACCGTTTACGCACCCGCGACTGCACCGACGGTTTGACCGCCCGCTGCCTCGACTCCTGCCAGAACGGGGTGAAGGATTCTCGGTCGGCGCATTCCGGGGCCAGCAGCCGGTACCGTCGGACCGGATCGTCGCCGGCCTGGGCCAGCACCTCCTCGACCAGCCGGTCGAGAGTCAGCGCGCCGTCCACGACGGCTTCGCGCAGCACCGAACGTAGCGTCAAGATGTGCGACCGAGCCTGCACGAACCCTGCCCGGTGCGCCGCGTCCTGCACCGAGTCGGTGAAGACCAGGGCTTTCTTCTCCTCGGGTGCCAGCTTCGGCGCCCCGAACAGGGTCGACAGCGACACCGACAGCAGCGTGGCGATGGCGCTGCCGAGGAACCGGATGCCGTCCTCCTGCCCGCACGACGGGCAGGTGTCCTTGCGGCTGAGTTCGTCGGCGGCGGCACCCACGTTGGTGAGCACCGGCAGGACCCAGCCGTCACGAAGATCAGGATCGTCTTCGGCGACCCGGTGCAGCAACTCCCGGCTGCGAATCGCGAACCACACCAGTCCATCGGGCGGCTTCTCGCCGTCGGACGGGACGATTGCCTCAGCGGGCGCGTACAGCAGGGGCCGGAACCGTCCCTCCCGGGTGGCGTGCTGCCGGCGAATGCCCTCGTCGTCCGGGGCGAGGCTGTCGCCCACCGGCGCGAGACCGACACCCCAGCCGGAGCGCCCGCAATGCCGACAGTAGATCGCGGGAAAGGACGGCCGGGCCTCCTCGGCCTCGTCCGCAGCGACCGGCGGACCGTCGTCGCTCCACCGGAACGCCGCCCTCGCCGTCGCGGACCGGTCGATGCGGGTCAGCTCCCGCACCCACAGGTGCGCCTCGACCGAGAGCGCATCCCGGCCGACGACCTTGCGTACGTGCCCCAGCATCGCCAACACCTGCGACAGCAGCGCCTCGGCCGGCTCCGGCTCGTCTTGCGGGCCGAACACCCGCAGGGTGAGATCGCTGAGGGCGACAGCCTGACCGGCCGTGCGGGCCAGCTCGACCACGAGCGGATGCGCCCGGCACAACGCCGACAGCAGCTCAGGTGTCGCGCCGGCCAGCTTGTCGCTGGTCACCCCATAGAGCAGTCCGAGTACGGCGTACGCGGCCTCCTCGCCGGAGGAGTCCGGGCTCACCTCCGGCAGTCGCCGGAGCCCGGCGGCGCGTAGCTCGCCCACGGCGACCGGGGCGAACCCGGCTGCCGCCACCGCCTGGGCCGCGCCGTCGGTCCACTCCGCCAGGCTGAGCCGGGTCTCCGTGACCACCGACGTCGAGTCGAACCGTTCCCCGAAGACGGTGCCGGCGAACCCACGCATGACCGACGGGTCGCCCTTGTCACCGAGTGTCGCGGACGTGGCGACCGGCGTCATCAGACCCAGCGGACGGCTGCGGGCCGCCTCGTCGATCAACGGATCGTCGTCGCGCCAGTGACTCTGTAAAGCCAGACCGAGCCGGCGCAGCAACATCGCCACGTCGGTGCCCTGCGCACCGTCGTAGGTGTGGAACTCGTCCAGCACCAGGTAGCGCAGACTGGTCGCGGACTGCCGCCACAGCTCCTGATCCTCGGCGCGCAACAGCAACTGGTCGAGCATCTTGTAGTTGGTGAGCAGCAAGTCCGGCGCGATCTCCCGGATGACCGCACGATCGTTGATGAGCCCATCGGGGGTGACCGCCATGCGGGTAGCGGTCGCCTGCCCGGTGTAGAGCGCCGCCGTCACCCCGGCCAACGCCGGCTCGGTGGTGAGCAGCTTGGTCAGCCGCGCCGCCTGGTCGTTGGCGAGCGCATTCATCGGATACAGGATCAGCGCCTTGGTGCCGGTCACCCCGGCACGCCGGGACCGCAGCACATGGTCGAGAATCGGATGCAGGAACGCCTCGGTCTTACCGGAACCGGTGCCGGTGGTCACCAGCGTCGGCAACGGCCGGCGCGGCTGACCGTCCACCGCCGACGCCAACCGGGCGAACGCCGCCGCCTGATGCCCGTACGGCGGGAACCCCTCGTACCACTCCAGGCTGGCCCGCCACCCCTCGTCGGCCGGGCGAAACGGCAGCCGCAACCGCACGTACGGGCCCTTGAACATGCCCGTGTCCGGGTCGGAGAGAAACCGGTCCAGGCCGTCCCGGGCGTCCCCGTCGGTCAGCCCGAACGTCGTGGTCAGGTAGTCGACCAGCGCATGCTGGATCCTGGCTGCCTGGAAGGTGGGCAGTAATTCGGTCACTGCCGCTCCCGCAGCCGCTGCTCGAAGACCGCGTACGCCTGCCGCATGTCCGCCTCCCGGTCCAGGGTGACGAACGGCAGCTCGTAGGTGTAGGTGTAGCCGGCCTGGTTCGTCGCGGTCCGCTCCTCCGCAGTGATCCGATCGCCCTTCTTCCGCCACACGGTGAGCACCGAGTTCGGCACCAGCCGGCCGTTGGTGTCGTAGTAGTAGACGTTCCGGTCGTAGCCGTAGAGAACCCCGAATTGAGTTCGGTAAAGGGAGCATAGTTCGTCCGCCGAAATGCCCGCAATAACCGCAACAAGAGCGTCGACTTCGGCCATCGCTTGTCGCCGATCGGATGCCATCCTCAGTGGGACGGTTTTGTCCCAGGTTGGGCCAATGGAGCCCAGTGGGCGGCGGTCCTCGTAGTCAATCCCCCCTACCCATCGACACTCTCTGAACGACTCTTCATATACGGTCTCCCAGATCTCCGCGTAGGCATCGGTGAGCGCACTAAGTCGCAGAACCCGAACCCGGAGATCACTCGCTAGTTCAGGGTTCGGAACATACGGAAGGCGATTTATGATGCTTCTGGGAACACTTGACTTGGGTGCTGCTCGGACTAGGAAATCGCACAAGAGAGACGAGAGCCAGCCTGCAACATCTGACAAGACGCGCAAATCTCCGACAGGAAGTCCCGCAGAGTAGACGCTTTGGGTTAGATGGGTAGGCCCGGGAGGGATTATCGACGCAATGAGCGTCCTCTCATTTCCGGGACGCGCCATGCTCCGCCATGCCACGCGATAGTGGTCGGATGCCAAAACTGATTGCCCATCAACTCGCCATCGGATATACGCTTTGCGGAAATCTTCCCGCTCCACTGCGCGTGTATAGTTCGATGGAGGGACGAAGTCGGCCGGAATTTCCTCCAAGTCGACATAGCCCCAATCGCGGTTGCTGCGCATCGTGCTGTTGGGCGTTTTCGATAGCGGCGTAGCGACGTAGAAGTGAGGACCCTGCAAGATGACATCCTCCCAGGTTGAACGATGTCCCCACGTCTTTGTGATACGTCCACGCCGCTCCTCGGCGGTTTCGTCCCATCCGAGGGAATGGTATAGATTAGTAGCATCTAGTCGTGAGAGGGAATTTACCTTTGCTAGGACGGATTCAACCGATCCGTTTACCAGATATACCATCCGCGCAGATTCGGCACTTTCGCCCTCCAGTAAATCGTTCCATGCTTCGAGAACCTGCATGTCTATGGTGCTTACCCGTGAAGCATGGGGCCGGAGGTCCCAATTTCCGTCCTCGTCCTTGAGTCCTGGCTCATCTCCTGAGCCGTCGTGAACCAGCGAACGCTCGATTGTGGTTGGATGATACAGTGAGGTGGCGTGCAGAAAGCTTGGGCCTGACTCCTCGGCGCCATATACATGAATGCCGTAAATGACCTGATTTCCTACCTCAAACAACTTCAGCTCGTTCTTGAACTGCCAATGTCGGCGAAGTCGTCGATAGGCAGCTCGGCGAATCGTGTTCGCTTTCTCGTCGGTGAAGTGTGTTTCAGGATGTATCAGTGCAGAAACGCCGCCATGAGAGGTGGCGCTCCAGCAATGCTCGATAAAGCATCTGTAAAGGTCTGTTCGCAACCCTGCAAGGTGCGGAAACAGCAATGGATCCGATAGAAGGGCGCGACCGGCCACCATTGCGACTAGCTCGTCAAAGTAGTCGGCACTTTCGGCTTCTTCGAGGTCGTGAAGAGTTCGGAGCGGAGATACTACACGCGAAGCTGCTGACTCGTTGACGAGGATCCAGCGTGGTTCGTACTCAGCAAGAGCCAGCTCTGGCTTCCAGTCGGGTCGCACCCACGGCGGGTTGCCGACTTGTAGGTCGAAGCCGCCTCGGGCGAAGACCGTGACGAAGTCGAGGTTCCAGTGGAGGAAGCCCTGCCGTCGGGCAATCCGCTCGCAGACCACCAGCCAGGGATGCTTCTGTAGCACCTCGTCGATGGACCCGGCGCTGGCGAAGCCCAGGTCCAGTTGTTCGGCCTTGCCGAGCTCGTCCCAGTCCATGTCGGCGCCGAACCGCAGTTCGACCGGCTTGCGCTTGTGTATGTCCGGGTTGCGCCCCAGCAGCGCCTGCAAACCGGCGATCCATTCGGTGACCGTCGGTGGTTCAATCACCTGACCGTTCACAGTGGTAGAGGTGTCGGTGAGGGGCCAGAACCAGAGCGCGGTCCAGGCGTCCATCGCTCGGCGCAGCCGCCGGTAGGCGCCCTCTTCGTCGGCAAGGGCTCGTTCGATCTGTTCTCGCTGGACGTTCCCGCCGGCCGGTAGCTCGTTTACGCCCCAGACCGGGATCGATCGGCGGATCTCCTGCTCGGCGATCGTCAGTCGGCGGTAGGCGATCTGCCACAGCGTCTCGACTCGGTGTGCCAGCTCGGCGTACGCATCGACCTGGGTTTTGCTGGGTTTGGTCTTGGTGCGGCCGCGCCATTTCTTGAGGCGGGTCGCGGCGTCCGGAGCCAGGGCGGCGGCCTCTTTCGCGTCGGCGGCCGAACCCCAGCCGTCGGCGGGTAGCAGGAAGTGGTGGACGCCGTCGGCGGCGACCTTGCCGGCGTCGATATCCTCTGCCAGCCGGGTCAGCGGCACCTTCTGCGGCACCGCGCCCAGCCACGATTTGTCGGTGACCTGGCTGCGGCGGTAGACGGCGCGGCGGGCGCCGATCAGTGAGTTGCCGCGGCGCAGGTGCAGGCCGAACCACGGTGCGGACAGGCCCTCGACCATGGTGTCCAGCCAGAGGGAGATCTCGGCGAGTTCGACTGCGGTTTCGTTGAGATCGACGCCGTAGACGTTGTGCAGCGCCAGGTACGCCTTGACCTCCTGTAAGCGCTTCGGATACTCGTCCGGGTCGATACGTTGCTCAAGCTCCTTTTGGCGGCGCTTGAGGTATTCGTCGGCGAGTTGCCGGACCGCTTCGATGGCGAATGCTCCCGAGCCGAGTGCCGGCTCGCAGATCGTCGTTGTGAGGATCTGCTCGGCGGGGGTGTCGTCGGTGAGTAGCTCTTCCAGGGCTTGTCCGACGGTGAAGCGGGTCAGCACCTCGGGGGTGTAGTAGGAGGCCGACTGCTGGCGTTCCCGGCCGGCCAGGCGGAACACGAACGTTCCTTGGTGGTGTAGCACCGGCCGCCGCTCGCCGGTCCCCGAGTCGATGGTCGTGACGAAGTCGGTGGCGGCGATGCCGTCGGCTCGTTCCACCGGCACCACCCAGGAGCCCTTCGACCCGTCCCCGTTCTTCGCGACCTCGTAGAGGTCGGTGTCGGCGAAGAAGCCGGTGTACGACATCAGGCCCTCGTAGACCGCGCCGAGCTGGTTGATGCCCAGTTCGGCGTACGAGATGAAGCCTCGATCCCTGCCGCGTTGTTCCTTGCTGAGCAGCAGATGCGCCAGCACCTGCTGGACGGCGGCGTTGCCCAGCCCCACCTCGTCGATGTGGGCGGTGGCTTCGGGGCGGAACAGGTCGGCGCGCAGCGGGTTGAAGACCAGCCCGGCAGCGAGCGTGGCGCTCTCCTCGGTCACGGCCGGGGTGTGGCCCTTGTCGACCAGGCGGAACAGTACGCCGAGCGACTCGTAGAGGTGGGTGCCGGCGCGGGCCCGGGGTGTGGCCAGCTCGACCTGCACCAGCTCACGCAGCCGGTCGAGGCTGTATCCCTGGTCGTACTCGGGTGCGCCGACCGGGAGAACGCCCAACTCCGGCGACGCCTCGGCGTAGAGCAGGAACAGGATCCGGTAGAGGAAGCGCAGCGACTGCCGGGCCAACGGTTGCGCCTCGGATTTCGGCAGCGGCGGCAGGCCTTTGGCGCGGCGGCGAGCGACGACCTCGTTGGCGACGATCTCGATGGAGAGGCGTACGCCGTCGCGAAGGTCCTGGGAGACGCCGACGGTGTGTTTGACCGACGCCTCCAGCACGCCGTGCCACCACAGCTTGCCGTCCGCGTCCGGGGCGATCGACTCGGCGCAGAGGCAGGCCAGCGCCCGGTCGATTTCTCCGCCTTTCCTGGTGTCGTTGCGTTCGCAGACCGATTGCAGGTCGACGGCGAGGTAGCGGCCTTCGGCCCAGCGTTCGCGTTCGGCGAGCAGCGCCCACCGGCCGGCCAGAACCAGCGCCAACTCGGGTGCGTTGTCGGCGACGAAGAGCGCGGAGAGCAGCCGGGCCGCGCTCTTGATCTCCTCGCCGTCTTCGGTGAGCTGAACCGCCTCTCCGAGGGTGACCGCGTCGCGGGCGAGCAGTTCCTCGATCGCAGCCACCGGAAGGGCGGCGAGCACGACCAGCGGTGCCGAACCCGATGCGCCGGCTGAGGAAACCCGGCTGAGCGGCCCGGATTCGGAGACGATCAGGCCCGGCGTGTCGAGACCGAGGATGTCGCGCACCGCGCGGAGCGCCTGTCCTGGCACCTCGTGTGCGGTTCGGCTTCCGGCCTGCTCGGTGGCCGCCGCCGGGTCGAACAGTTCGGAGAGGGTGGCCAGGTCGACCTCCAATTTCCGGCGGGCCGCCAGGAATCGGGATCGCGGTGTCGACCGTCCGGCGTTTTCCTCAGCGTCCCATCCGGCGCGGCGTTCCAGGATCTTCGCCCGGAACGACTCCTTGGTGGCGTCGGTGGTGAAGTAGTGCTCGGAGATCCAGCCTTCGCCGACGAGGATCGCGTCCGACCTGCTCACTGGAGTTCCCCCTCGGTGTCGGGCACGACCACCAGCAGCGGACGTACCAGTTGCCGGGCCGGTGCCATCGACTCGGTCAGTTTCCGTTCCTCCGCGATGCGTTCCCGACTTGCCGCCGCGTCGCTACTCCGGATCAGAACCGCCGTCTCTCCGTCCCACGCGTCGAGCTTGCGGCGCCACGCGTCGACCCGTTCCTGGGCGTCCCGGCTGGCCGCCTCGAAGACGGTCTTCTCCAGGTAGGCGGCAGCCTCATGGACCGCCGGCCGAATCAGGGGCTGAAGGTGATCCACCGTGGCGATGGCACCCGGATTGGCCCGGGGCGTGGTCCAGCCGAGCACCTGCAGCGCGTCGCGGATGGAGTCGTGCGGGGTCACCAGTGCGAACGACGGGTCGTCGGGAATGGGGAACTGAGCGGTCAGCCACGCGGTGGAGACCACCTGCCCGCGCTTGTTGGTCAGGGTGCCGAGCAGCAGCACCGTCGGCGCGTCCACCTCACCGCGGACAGCGAACACCTCGTTGCGGCCGAGCGCCGCCAACGCCCGGTCGGCGGCCCAGTCGAGCACCGGATGAAGCGGGCTCAGGTAGTGCGCGTCCGGCCAGCTCGTGCCCTTGTCGTCGCGCAGCGCGGCGGCCAACCTGTCCTTGCCCCGGGCGGCGGTGGTGGCGAGCACCAGACGCTCGGTCACCTTGCGGTCGGCGAGATAGCTCTGCGGCAGCACCTCCAGCCGTTGCATCAAATCGGGCGGCGGAGTCAGCTCGACGGTGCCGAACGCCTCGTCCCGGCGCCACCCGACTCCGCCGCGAGCCGGTGTCGCCGTCGGGTCGATGAAGGCTTCCCGCAGCGCCTCTTCAAGGTAGGAGACTTCGTCGTCGTAAAGGCCGGCTCCGTCGTCCGGTACGACCTGCGGGGCGGCAGCCGGCTCGTCGCTCTGCCCTGGCGCGTCGAAGAGTTGGGTGAAGAGCGCGGCGAGGTCGGTGCCGGCGGCGACCTTGGCGACCGGCCGGACGACGTCGTCGAGCTGTTTGGTGCCGGCGAGCACCGCCCGGATCTCGTCCTCTTCGCCCTTGACGTCGTAGCGGCCCATCAGCGACGCGACGTCGCCGAGGGCGGTGTGCGCCTCGTCCTCTTTCTCGATCAGCTTTGCCAACACCCGAACGTCGCCGGCGAATCGTTCGCTGGCCGGGTCGAGCAGCAGGGCGGTGATCTGCGGCGGGTGTTTCTGGCCGTAGCGGTCGATGCGGCCGTTGCGCTGTTCGATGCGGATCAGGCTCCACGGGATGTCGTAGTGGATCAGCTCGTGGCACTGGGCGTGCAGGTTGACACCCTCGGAGGCCACGTCACCGGTGACCAGCACGCGTACCGCCGACTGCTCCTGCTTGAAGCGTTCGACGAGTTCCTGCTGCTCGGGGTCGGTGAGGCCGCCGTGCATCAGCTCGACCGCGTCTTTCGGGAGGCCGAGGTCGCCCGGCAGGCTGCGATGCAGCCAGCGCAGCGTCTCCAGGCGCTCGGCGAAGACCACCGCCCGGGTGGCGGAGCCCGCCCCGACGCCGATCTCCTTCAGGTACGCCACCAGCCGGGTGTACTTGGCCGACGGCGTACGCATGGTGCGCTCGTTGAGGTCGGCGAGGTGGCGAAGCGCCCGCAGCTCGACCTCGGCCCGATCGGCAGGCAGCTTGGTGTCCTTGGTGACCCGTTCGATGCGTCCGTCGATCGTCTCCTGCAACGCCGCCGGTGACGACAGGAACGCCTTCGCCAAGGTCCAGGGGAAGAACGTCCCGCGTGCACCCGAGTACGGACTCCCGCCGGTGCCCGGCCACAGCCAGGTGTGCTCGAGTTCGCTGGCGACCGCGTTCTCTTCCGGGGTGGCTGGTATCAGGACGTTGTTCGGTTCGCGTCGTTCGGCCCAGTCGGCGCCGACCGCGCTGGCGACCTCCGGGCTGTGCCGGTGGCGTCGCACGACGAGCCGCCGGATCTCGTCCCGGTTCAGTTCACCGCTCGGCGGAACGGCGACCGGGTCGAGCATACGGATCAACTCGGCGAAGGAGTCGGCCTTGCCGTTGTGCGGGGTGGCGGAGGCCAGGATCAGCGCTTCCGTGGTGCGGGCCAGCAGCCGCGCGAGGCGGTTGTTGAGCGTCTCGGCGTTCGACAGGTTGTGCGACTCGTCGATGACGACCGCGTCCCAGCGCTGTTTGCGCAGGCTGGCCACGTAGCGATCCGACTTCAGGGTGTCGATGGAGATGATCGCCCGGCGGTAGTAGGTGAACGGGTTGCGGGTGGCCGGCAGTTTCTGCCGGACCCGCTGGATACCGGCGGTGTCCAGGCGTACGAACGGCAGGGCGAACCGCGTCCACAGCTCCTGCTGCATCTGCTCCAGTACGTGGCGCGGGGTCACCACGAGAATGCGGTCACCTCGCCCACGGCGAACCAGCTCGGACAGGATCATGCCGATTTCCAGGGTCTTGCCGAGGCCGACCGCGTCGGCGAGCAGAACGCGCGGTCGCAGGCTCGCCGGATCCAGGGCCTTGCGGACCGCCGCCTGCTGATAGCCGAGCGCATCGGCGAGGCCGCGAGTGGCCACCGACAGCGACTGATCGGCGAGCGGAACGGCGGTCTTGCGGAGGGTGGACTCCAGCCAGAGTCGGGCGGTGCGGTATCGGGGACTGGCGTCCGCGACGACCCGGGCCTCAGCCGGGTCCAGTGGAGTGACGTCGTCGAGGGTGTCGTAGAACGTCGCCGTCGTGTCACGTACCAGCTCACCGAGACCTTGCACATGCACCGCGACACCGTCGGCGGTGTCCTCGGTCGCTCGGACCAGCCACTCCTCGTCACGGATCACCACCATTGCACCGGGGGCGAGCCAACGGCGGACGTCAGGCTTGGATGCCGTCACAGACCTGATCTCCAATATTTGACAAAAGGAACACCAAGCAATAAGTCGGTTGTCCGGTCCGGGCAGCCTAACCTCTGGACCGCGGCGCCGATCTCCCCAGATAGGTTGGAGAGATGGGCCGAAAGTCCACCATGCCGACACCGCTGGACACCGCCACCTCGGCCCGCCTGAGTCGGCAGGCACGCGCCTCGACCAAACCGGAGCTGGCGTTGCGCCGCGAGTTGCATCGGCGCGGGCTACGGTATCGGATCAACCACCCGGGGCTTCCTGGACGCCCGGACATCGCGCTCACCAAGGCGAAGGTGGCGGTGTTCGTGGATGGCTGTTTCTGGCACCGCTGTCCTGAACACGGCACGACGCCCCGCAACAACCGAGACTGGTGGGTCGCCAAGCTCGATCGCAACGTCGCCCGAGACCGGGCCAAGGACGCCGCGCTGGCCGAACTGGGGTGGATCGCCGTCCACGTCTGGGAACACGAGACGGTGACCGACGCGGCCGAACGCGTGGAATCGATTTGGCAACAGCGGATCATGTCGAGATCCGCAGGTAGCCGTTCCGCCCGAACAACACGCCACGATCCAGGAACCGATTGAAGAATCGGCACGACGGCTCACCCAGATGCACGCAGGCCGCACAAGCCCCACTGCCGATCCCGCAACCCGGATCCAAGGGACAACGATGCTCCGCGTCGACGAACGCGGTCAACAGGTCGTCGAGGTTCGACTCGAACACCGCCTGCATTCCGCCGAGCACGAAATCACCCCGAGCGGCTGCGTACAGGAAGAAGCCGAGATGGTGGGGTACGAGGTACTCGCTGAGTGCGTCGCGTTCGATGCCGGAGAAGACGGCGGTCTGCCGGATGAGCCGGTGTGCGTAGGTGTGAATCAGCTTGAGCAGGTCGGCGCCGGCCGACTCCATCTGCGGGTCGTCGCGTTTGCCGGGAACCTGGGCCGCCTCCAGAATGGCGACCCGCGCCACGACCGGGTCAGTGCACTCTGGCGTCCATCCCGGTAGTCGATGTCCACGTCCGGCCAGCCACGTCGCGACGCGGATCGGGTCGAGCCGGATCAGGAACGCCTCGGTCTCGGCGAGGTTGCCGTAGAGCCGATAGCCGCCCCGCTTGCGCCGGAACGGCACCAGCCGGCACTTCGACGGATCGTCCTCGCCCCGGGTGTAGCCGTACATGGCGTTGAGGATCGGAAACCTGTCGACCAGGTCGAGCCCGTCGATGCCGGCCCTCCGCAGGGCCGGCGGGTACTTCTCCCGATAGCGTTTCTCCAGCGGGTCGTCGGGATCCGGGAGGCGCAGCGCCGTCGTCGGTGTCCGACTCTCCGCCAGGGCCATCGCGATGTCGGCGGCCTCCCGTTCGGCCACCTCACGCCGGGCCGCAGGGAGCCGGTCGGCCGGATGATCGCCGGCCTTGGCCAATTGGCCGGCCTGCTCGGCGAGCGTCGCCATCTGCTCCGCAATGTCCGGCGCCATCTTGCTGGCGACCAGTTGATCGACCAGTTCCTTGCGGGTCTGCTTCGCCGTCACATCGGCGGGCCTGGCCACCGTCAATCCCTCGATCACCCAGATCAGTGCTTTGCGCGGACCGCCGGCGAGTTTCAGATTCTCCCGGTGTTCGGGCCGTGGCGGGTTGATCAGCACCATGCCGCGCGGCACGTAGACCATGCGGGCCTTGTGAACGTTCCACCGCACGGCGCCGTCACCGCACACGCACTTCTTGTTGAAACCCAACCCCGCCGGCATGGTCGCCGTGTCACAGACCGGGCACACGAAACGAATGTCCGCGGCCTTGGCGCTCTTCGGCACGACCACCCGTACGTCGTCGTGCTGCGGGCAACGCCGAATCCACGGCTCGGTGATCGCACCGCACTCGTGCACACCGACGAAATGGAGCTGACCCCAGGCACGCTTGCCGCACTTGCAGCGGGAATCCTCGGACTTGCCGATGCGCTTGCAGACCCGACACAGCCAGACACGGGGGTATCGCTCCACCGTCACGCCACGGCGGTCGTCGAGTTCGACGACCTCCACCGGCACCTTGCGCAGCAGATCGCCGGCCATCCCGCCGTCCTTGTCGTTGGCGGTCCACGCACCGATCTCGGTCAACAGACTCCACCGCACTACGTCGGAGTCGATCTCGATCGGGCTCGGGGCCGACCACTCGTCGACCCGGTAGATGTCACCACGCAGGTCGACCGTCTGCTCCGGCAGAAAGGTACGCAGGATCTGGCTGCCGCTGCGAGAACCCAACTTCGTCATCTCGTCCGCCTTCAGTCGTGAATCGGAGCTTGGGCCTCGACATCGCGGAGGCTTCTCATGGGGGAGGGGTGGCCGATCTGGCTGATGAACTGGGCCTTGGTGGCCGGGTCCTCAAGATCGGCGAACCAGTCGCGGACCCACTCGACGATCTGCTGCCGGTGCAGGGTGTCCTCCGGTCCGACGAGGCCGAGAATCTCCGCCACCGCCGCCGCCTCGTCATCGGGCGTCAGTTTCGCGTCGCGGACGTACTGGCGCAGCTTGGCCGGTGTGCTCAATCGCTGCTTGCTGGCCGGTTCGTGCACCATCAGAGTGCGGGCCGCGACCATCCCGGGGAGCGTGAGGGCGAGAACCCGCCGGCTGCGGCGCGTGATCGGGATGGCGTCGACGAACCGGTCGCCCTGGCTCACGTATTTGTCGAAGTGCCGGAACGTCTGGGCGTCGCGTTCCCGGCCGATCTTGTGCAGGACGTACACCAGTCCCGGGTGTCGACGGCCGACGCGTGCGGTGGTCTGGATGAACTCGGCCGTGGTCAACGGCAGGCCCAGCATGACCATCGTGTTGAGCCGGTCGATGTCCACCCCGTGCGACAACATCGAGCTCGCCGCGATCACATGAATACGATCCTCGAACTTCTCCTCGGGCTTCTCCAACCGCTCCAGGATGTCGCGCACCTCGTCGAAGTCGGTCTGCCCGGTGAGCTGCTCCACGTTGATCCCGTCGACGGTGTTGTTGCTGCCCAGGCTTCGACCGGCGGCCTCGACGTCGTACAGGGTGGAGCCATAAACCACGTTCGTGCCATATAGGCTCAGCAGCTCGTCGACATGCCTCGGATCGATGCCGGCTTCCGTGCAGACAGCCGACGGCTCATCGATCAGCCTACGAACGCAGCGCTGCAAGGCATCCAGGGTCCGGTCACTGACATGCTCCAACGTCACCCCGCGCGGCGCGACCGCCACGAAGCGCCGCAGCTTCTCTGCCTTGCGCACCGTCCAAAAGGACTCGCCGGAGCGGGGGCCCTGCTGTGGGAAAACCCGGCCTTCGCGCTGGTAGAGAACCTTGACCTGGTGGGAGTAGCCGGTCAGAGTCGCGCTGCTGGCAACGATCTTGGCGTGGCTACCGGTCAACTCATGCTGCAGGTAGTCGAGCAAACTCTCGTAGTGCGAGTCGACGGCACCCAGGCTGTCGCGGAGCAGGTGCAACTCGTCCTGCAACCGCAGCGACGGCGCGAACCGCTCCGCCGGCATCGGCAGCGGGTTGAGCGTGCCCTGGCAGTCGGGCACCAGGCAGCCGTTGGGCGTCTTCGACCTGGTCGCGTAGGTGAAACCGTGCCACTCGACCGAGCAGAGCTTCTGCGGCGGCCCGACCAGCCCGCGCATCGCCTGCTGCAGGCCGATCGACGCGGCCTTGTCCAGCGTCCCCACCACCACGGTCGGTAGGAAGCGGAAGATCTCCTGGTCGACGATGTACACCGGCAGCGCACCCCGCTTCCAGGGGCAATGCGTGTTGGTGCAGTGATGCTCCAGCTTCCACCGCTGCCGGTCGAACCTCATCCGCAGGTTCTCATTCCGGCAGAATGGACAGTGCAGCAGCACCCGGTACTTGTCAGGTATCCCCGGGCTGTCCGGACCGATCTCGTCGTTTTCCGGCTTGGGTACGATCTTGTTGGGCGTACCTGCCTGGCCGACCAGGAACCCGAGGCTGAACGGGGCACCTTTGACATCGGCCTCCTGGCGTGACACCGCCTCCTGGCGTACCAGCTCGGCGCCGGCGAGCGCATCGGCGAAACGCTGCGTCTGCTGCAAGCTCAGCAGCCGGAGGGGAAACCGGGACCACGCCGTCACGCCGGTACGCTTGCCGGTGAGCCGATCGAAGAAGGCCGTCGTCAACAACAGCCCCAGGTAGGTCTCGGTCTTGCCACCACCGGTGGCGAACCAGACGGTGTCGACGATCTTCGCGTCATCGGCGGGTTCGGCGAGGAAGCGGATGGCCGACAGCAGGAACCCAACCTGGAACGGCCGCCAGGAGTCGTAGCCGCGTCCCTTCGCGCTTAGCCCGATCGCCCGGTTCATCAGCTGGAACGACAGGCGGATCTCCCGGTTGGTCTGCAGAAGCTCCAGCCCGGTCCGCAGCCGGCCGAGTTCAGCGAACACCTCGGCTGCCGCCTTGTCCGCCTCGGCACGCATTCCCGGTGTCCAGCCCTCGGCTACCTCCCTGGCCGTTAACGCCGGCTCCGACCAGTGGGTGTGGTCGTACTCTTCGAGCGCCTCGACCAGCGCGGTGAGTTCCGGAATCGGGTCGGCGGCGAGCCGCTCGAACGACAGCGTCGGCTCCGGCCGGCTGCTGTTCCAATATCCCGGGCGAACGGTCTGCACCGTGATGGTGTCACAGCTGCGGAACACCCCAGGCGCTGGCACCTCGACACCCACATTGATGCCGTACGCCGGCACCTCGCGGTCGTAGCGGAAGCTGTCCGGCAGGGCCTCCAACTGAAACGGAATGGTGGCGAGCCCCGAGACCTCCAGCTGCGTTTCGTAGAGGTGCGAGTCGGTCACACCGCCGCGCGACCTCTCCGGGCTGGTGTTGACCAACTGCACGACAAGCTCGGTGTCCCGATGCCAGTCCTCCACGTCGACTCGGACTTCAGCGGTCAGGCCCGGCGCGCCGACCGCGGCGAAGGCATCTCGTAGCTGCTTCGCGCCGAAGATGCCACCGTCGGCGCCGACCACGACGGAGATCTTCTCCTCGACAGGACCGGTACGCCACCAGCGCCGGTCCGGGTCCGGACCATCCTTGGGGTCCTTGACCCAGGCGCGGGCCCGCACCGTCACCGTCATCGACCACGGCAGGGCCTCGGCCGGACGGAACCGAATTCCGATCGCACACGGGTCGAGCCGCTCCGATCGGTCGTCGCCGGTGCCCTTGCGTACCTCGTCCTCGCAGGCGAGCCGCCCCAGCCAGAAGGTCCCCGACGGATCCACTTCCAGCCGATCCAGGCCGTCGCCTCGACCCGCCGCGACTACTCGCCTATCGAGCCAGGCGACGAAGGCATCGCACGCTTCCTCCAGCGACTGGGCCGCTTTGCCGCTCATCGAATCGTCCCCTCCGCTGAAGCGCCGCAACTCGGTTCGTCGACCAAGTACGAGCGTAGGCCCGCAATCTCCGTCGACATCTTGAGCTTCTTCATGGCATTCCCCTGGATCTGGCGGATCCGTTCGCGGGTGATGCCGTAGTCCGCACCGATCTCGTCCAGGGTCTCTTCCTCGCCGGTGCCGAGACCGAACCTGCGACGGATCACGTTGGCGGCTCGCTCGGGCAGCACCCGGCGGAGAATGCGATCGATCTCGCCGCGCAGCGTCGCGTGTTCGACGATCGACGCCGGGTCGGTGCGCCCATCGCGCTCCTCGTCGTGAACGAGGACATCCGAGAGGCGAAGGTCGTCATCCTCACCGAGGAGATGGTCGATGCTGCGCACCGGTTGGTCGAGATCCAGCAGCGCCTGCACCTTGGCCGGCGCCATGCCAGTGGCGTCAACCAGCTCGTCGAGCGTCGGCTCACCGTCCAGCCGGTCGGCGAGCTTCCGGGCTGCTTTCCGAACCTTCCGCACCTGCTCGTGGACATGGACGGGTATGCGGATCGTCCGGCCGTGGTTGGCGATACCCCGTTCGATACTCTGCTTGATCCACCAGGTCGCGTAGGTGGAGAACTTGTAGCCCATGGAGCCGTCGAAGCGATGGGCGGCGTGCATGAGGCCCATATTGCCGTCCTGGATGCGGTCGGCGAACGCGACGCCGCTCTGCTGGTAGCGCCCGGCCTTGGCGATCGCCACCACGAGACGCAGATTGGCGCACACCAACGCCGCGTGAGCGCGAGCCCCCTCCCTCGCGCGGTCCCGCAGCGACCGGCGGTCCGCTGCTGACAGGTCCGCTCCACCAGCGTCGAGTACGGCCTGTGCCGCTGCGCCCTGCTGCATCAACGACCAGAGCTCCACCTCACGAGCGGCGTCGATCAGCGGGTATCGGCCGATCTCGCGGAGATACTGGCGAACCGTGTCCTCGTGCAGTTCGTAGCCCTTTGTCGCGGATTTGACCGGTCCCGCGTTGGTCGAGGCTGGGAGTTCGACACCGGCATCCGCCAAGAGAGCGAGCAACTCGCCGTTCTGTGCTGCGGTGAGACTTCGCCGGGTTGCGAGCAGTGCGACGTCAGCACGGGTGAGTTTTCCCCCCGTCCGGGTCCAGTCGCCAAGCAGATCCTCGAACGCCTGGCCGACGACATCGTCTGCCGCATTGAGAACGGGAGGCGCAGGATCGTCATCGAACATCCATCCGACGTCACCGTGTGGTGCGTCCTCGTTCAACTCTGGCTGGTCGGACGCGGCATTGCTCACGTCTGTCACGGTGGGCCGGGCATCGGGGGCCGGGGCGGAGTCGGGCGGATGCGTGAGGTCGCTTCTGGCGGTTGGCTGGGCCAGAGCTACCACGAGCGCGTCGATGTCGCTGCGGGTGAGGCGGTGCCGGACCACGAACTCCGCAATCGCCGACTGCGCTTGGTGTACGTCTCGGTTGCCGATGGTCGCTCGTAGCTCATCCACGAGTACGGCAGACGCGCTTGTGGACCGCAGCATCGACGTGGTGACGGCAGTAGTCATGCTTCCTCCCCTGGCGGTGGCGCTCAGCGTAGGGAGCGGGTGCGACAAAGAACACGAATCGAACAAATGTTCCATCGCCTTCGGCGTCGCGTCGCCCTTAGGCTTGAGGAGAGCCGAGGGTCATGGCCCAGCGCTAGCGGGAAGGCTACCGATCGCGATATCGCCGACACATCCTGCCATCAGGGTGTCGAAACGAGAGGATCGTACGATCTCGTGTGCCCGCACGCCGGACCACGTCGGGGTGGACCGACCTACTAAGGTCCCAGCATGGCTCCACGACGACCCACCACTATTTCCGCTGTTGATCTCTTCTGCGGGGTGGGTGGTTTGTCCTATGGCCTGCAGGAGGCCGGTCTCGACGTCGTTGCTGGGGTCGACCTTGACGGAAGCTGTGACTACCCCTTCCGGGCCAACATCCGCGCACCCTTCCACAAGAAGGACGTGTGCGACCTGAAAGTCGACGAGCTTGTCGCGATGTGGCCGAAGGGCAGCGTGCGAGTCCTCGGCGGCTGCGCGCCCTGCCAGCCCTTCTCCTCGTACCGGCGGGGGGTAGACACGTCCCGAGAAGCGCAATGGCCCCTCGTCGACGAGATGCGCCGCCTGGTCGAAGGCGCCAAGCCCGAGGTGGTCACGATGGAGAACGTTCCCCGGATCATCAGCACGTCGATCTTCAAAAGCTTCGTCGACTGTCTCAAGGAACTTGGCTACTTCGTAGACTTCAAGTCCTGCCACTGCCCGACCTACGGCATCCCCCAGCATCGGCGCAGGCTGGTTCTCGTAGCCTCACTCCTCGGTGAGATCCGAGTGCCCAAAGGCACGGTCGGGCCAGAGGGCTATACCACCGTCGAGCAGTCCATCCGAAAGCTCGCACCCATCGGCCACGGCCAGGTCGACCCAACGGACCGTCTACACAAGAGCCGAACGCTGACCGAAGTCAACCAGAAGCGAATCAGGGCCTCGAAGCCCGGCGGCACGTGGGAAGAATGGGACGAGGACCTCCGCGCGCCGTGTCACCGGAAGTCGTCGGGCTCCACCTTCCGGAACGTCTACGCCCGCATGGTGTGGGACGAACCCTCGCCGACGATCACGACCCTGTCGTACAACTACGGCGCCGGGCGGTTCGGGCACCCCGAACAGGACCGGGCCATCTCGCTGCGCGAAGCAGCCATCCTG
The DNA here is from genome assembly GCF_018070435.1 of Micromonospora sp. C51. Taxonomy (NCBI): domain Bacteria; kingdom Bacillati; phylum Actinomycetota; class Actinomycetes; order Micromonosporales; family Micromonosporaceae; genus Micromonospora; species Micromonospora sp. C51. The sequence continues at coordinate 51,684 of NZ_JAGPXQ010000021.1, forward strand.
CAGAGCTTCCCGCCCGGCTACGAGTTCGTCGCACCGGAAGACCCCGTGCAGTTCGCGCCCCTGGGGCGGCTCATCGGCAATGCCGTGCCACCGAAGCTCGCCGAAGCGGTCGGTGAGGCGATCGTTGAGCACGTCGAGGCCGTCAAGGGACGGGTCAGGAGAGTTCCGCGGCGTACGACGGTGCCTCCTTCGTCGACGGGTACGCCGCATCCCGCATCGGGAAGGTGAACCGCCCAGATCCGACTGGGCCGATGCACGTGCGGTTGCAGAGCAACTCGCTCAAGTCGTTGGTGTCTCGCGGTACACGTGGGTTCGGTGCCAGTCGAGGTAGGCGCGCTGGGGTGGCAGGGCGTCAGCGGGCAAGAGGAGGCGTTCGGCCAAGGGTGGCCGGCCGAACGCGGCATGTAGGGCTGGGTCGTTGTCGACCTTGCGGTGCAGGTCGGTGTGGATGTGGATGCGCAGTCCGCCGTTGACGGTGAGCAGACCGGTGTCGAACGCGACGTCGTGTGTCGGGCAGGCAGTGAGGCCGTTGGCGACGTCGAGGCGTTCACGCGGGCCGCTGTCCCGCCACGGCTTGATGTGAGAGGCGACGAGCATCCGCGGGGCCCGTCGGTCGTCGACGGTCACCGACAGGCCGCAGAACACGCAGCGGTGTGCGTGATTGCGTAGTACGTCGCGGGCGAAGCGATGTTGCCCGACACGCGCTGCGGCGATCAGGAGCAGTTCGGTCACCTGGTCGGTGACCCCAGGGTGCTCCGTCTGGACGGCGTCGACGATGTCGCTGGTACTCACCTCGTCCTGGCCGAGCAGGATCAGCGGCGCGTCGTCGTGCTCCAGGTACAGAAAGTCGGGCAGGTTCTCGGCCGTGACGCCGACGTCGCGGGCCGCTCGCACGATGATCCGATACACGGATGCCAGCTCGTCCTGACCACCGAGCAGGCGGGCGGCGACCTCCACCTCGTGTCGGGCACCGTTGCGGCGGCTGCCATCGAGATTGGCCATCTTCGCCAGGATGCTGCTGTTGGGACGTTTGAACAGCTGGGCCAGGCTGGGGACCGGCTCCTCGGCACGGTGCGCCGTCGACCCGCCGTAGCGGCGATGGTCGACCAGCAGGCTCGCGGCCAAGCACAGCAGCGTCTCCACCGGGGTGAAGGCGACTTGCCGACGGCCCTCGACCGCCCATGGGCGTACGACGATCGAGCGCCATTGGGCACGGGCCGGGGACGGGGTGATCGCGAGATAGTCCGCCGCCGTAGGCATTCACCCTCCCGCAAGCCCGAGTCATCAGCCCTCAGCGTAGATCGCCGGGCGTGCGAATCGGATGTCCACTTTGGCTGCGCCCTCGGGAAAACGGACCGTGTGTGGTGCTCCGATGGCGCGAGCGGACCGGCCCCGGTGAGCTGGATCAACATGTAGCCCCAAGCCGACCTTCACTGTCGGCATCCCGGTGCTGGAAGTTCGTACTGGCTCGGCCAGTGCGAGCGGGAAGAGGCGGCATGGCTGCGGCGGGTAGTTCGATGGCGGTGTATCGCTGCGAGTGGTGTTGCCGGGTAGGTTGCTGGGTTCGGAGTCGGTTCTCGGTTGGGGGTGGTTGATTCGTGTCGAGCGTTGAGGAGATCGCTGGCGAGTTGCGGGCGGTGACTGCGGGTCTGGAGCGGGCGCAGAGTCTCACCGCGGCGGCTAATCATCAGGTTCAGCAGGTCGCTGCCCGGGCTGTGGGGGCGGGGTTCGCGGCGGTCGCGGCGGGGATGACGCGGGTTCGTGCCTCGATTTCCGCTGTTCAGGCGGGGCTGGGTGGGGCCGCTGGGACGGTGGGTGAGGCGGCTACCGCTGCCGCGAGTGTGCCTCGGGAGGCTGCCACTCCGCAGGAGACAATCTCCGGGTTGGCGCAGGTGCAGCAGGCGATCGCCGGTGCCCGTGAGGCCACAACGGCGACGATCGGTCATGTCGATCAGGCCCGGCAACTCGTCGGTACGGTGCTGCGGGGCGGGCAGCCGGGCCCGCTTCTGCAGTCTCTTGACGGCGTCAAGCAGGTCCTGGTGCTGGTGGTGCAGCGTTGTGGCGCGGTGCAGCAGGCTGCGGAAGCGGCGATCGGGCAGGCGCGGGGGCTGGGTTCGTCGGGAAACTGATCGGGGCTGGTCCTCCCACACCGGCCAGCCCCGCGCCCAAGACCCGCGGCGACACGCCTCGCGTCGCGTCCGAGCAGCAACAGGACGACCTTCCGGCGTGGGGGAGAACAGCCACGGGGGTCGAGAACGGCACGCCGACGGGTCCGCGTACCCGAGTCGGCGCCAGGACCGACGACAACACCCGACGAGCTCTTGAGTTGGAGAACGAGTGCGCCGACACCGTCGCCGGCAAGGGTTACCGGGTGCATCAGAATCCCACAGGACAGCAGGTCGGCGACGCCCGTGACCGCACCGGCGACCGTGGTAACCCGGACAAGGACCCGGACTATCTGATCGAAGGGCACGTCTTCGACTGCTACTCGCCGCAGGCCCGAACATCGGTGCGCAACGTGTGGAGCCAGGTCCGGGAGAAGATCGACGACGAGCAGACCCAACGGGTGGTGCTCAACCTCAAGGACTGGGAAGGTGACGTGGTGGCGTTACGCCGTCAGTTCGACCACTGGCCGATCGGCGGGTTGAAGGAACTGGCGGTGGTCACCCGCGACGGTACGATCCGTCAGATCGTCCGGCGAGACTGAGAGGGCGCCCCTGATGGCCGTGGAGTTCCGCCTGGTCCTGGCCGGTGACCCGCCCGTCGCCGAGGTAGCTGCCCTGACCGCTGCCGACCCCCGCGAAGCCCCACGCCCCACATCGAACCCTGCCCTGCTCTCCGCCCGCCTGTACGTCCAACGCGGCTACGCCATCACCGTCCGCGCCGGAACGAACGGCTACTGGGAGGCCGAAACCGACGGCGAGGCCCGCTGGGCATGGGAACCCGCGACGTACGTGTCCGTCACCTTCTCCATGCGCGCCGACGACATCGCCGAAAAGGGGATCCCCAACATGGTGGCGGCGGTCAAGCGGGTCCTCGCCGGCCGTCACGAAGACGCGGCGCTGGTGCAGGACGGCAACTACCTCCTCCTGACCCGCACCGACGGCGTCATCCGCACCCACCGCCCGGACTGGTGGCACCACTACCACCTCGACGGATCCATCGCCGGCTGATCCTCGTCGCTTCGGGCAAAACAGGTGGGTGTCGTCTCAGATCCCCCCGTGATCCGCCCCGGGCGGGATAGAGCTCACGGAACGCCCGGTGGAACGAGGCGGCGAGTGATGTAGCCCAAGGAGCGGATACGAGCTGTCGACGTACTCTGCGACGATGCCTCACGTGGGGATCAACAAGGGCATGTTCGCCGGTGACACGCATCGCAACGACATCGTTAACGCATTGAAGGTCTGGCGCGACAGCCTCGTCAACCTCACCGGCGTCAACCGCTTGATCAACTTTAAGCATTCGAAAACCGGCACCGTCCAGATCGTCGGCCCGCGTGAACAGGAGATTCTTGACGGCCTGCGCTCACGCCGCCTCTGGTCGTTTCAAGGAGTTCGCGACGCTGACCAGCCGCTCGATGCGGACGAGGACGAATCGCTCGCCCTGCCCTCCGGGAGTGTCCTGCACAGTCCGAAGGCGGACAAGGACCTGGCGCCGGTGCTGCGTAGCCTCATGCGCAAAGCCAGGCAGGAATACCTCGACCGGGGACTGTCCGTTCTCTACCTGGCCTTCGGCACGCTCAACTGGCGGGACACCGACGACACCGTCCTGGCCAGCCCGCTACTGCTCATTCCGGTCGAGCTGACAACGACCGGCCCACGAGACCGGCCTCGCCTGCGAATCGGCGACGGCGATCCCGTTTTCAACCCGGCACTCGCACTGCGCATGCAGGACTTCGGGATCACGCTGCCCACCATCGACGACCTGGCCGATCTGAGCATCGATGTCATGTTCTCCCAGGTCCGGCACGTGGTTCGTGGCCGCGACGGGTGGAAGGTCACCGACGCCACGGTGCTGGCCTGCTTCTCCTTCCACAAGGAGGCGATGTACCGCGACCTGCTCGACAACGAGGAGCAAGTAATCAGCCATCCGGTCGTGCGTGCGCTGGCCAGCCAGAGCGTCGCCGACCAGACCAGGAATTTCCTCTTCGACGAGATCAAGCCGCAGGACATCGACCAGCAGGCTCCGCCAGAGGACACTCCACTCGTCCTCGATGCCGACTCCTCGCAGCGAGCCTGCATCGCCGCCGCAGTAGCCGGCCGCAGTTTCGTCATGGACGGCCCACCCGGCACGGGCAAATCCCAGACCATCGCCAACATGATCGGCGCGCTTCTGCACGCCGGCAAAACCGTCCTGTTCGTCTCCGAGAAAGCCGCTGCGCTCGAAGTGGTACGCAACCGCCTCGCCGAAGCCGGACTAGACAACTATCTCCTGGAACTGCACAGCCACAAGGCCAGCCGCAAAGAAGTAGCGACAGCCCTGGCACAGGCCCTCGACAACGTCCCGGTGCCACCGCCAGGCATGGACACCATCAGCCGTAAGGTACTCGTCGAGCGACGCGAACAACTCAACGCCTACGCGGACGCGATGAACAAGATCCGCGAACCCCTCGGATACAGCCTGCACGACGTCCTCGGCTTGATCGCAAATCTCGATCACGTCCCCGCCGCGCCAACCCCTGACCTGCCCCCGGTCAGCCTGACCCCCGAGGGCCTCAACGCCATCCGAGACGCCGCCCACCGGGCCGCCCGGGCCTGGCGGCCCGCATCGCAAGGCAACAGCTTCCTGTGGCGTGACGTCACCGACAAAGCGTCACTGGACACCCGCCTCTATCAGGCGAAGATGGCGCTGGAAGAACTCGCGGGAATCACCCGGTTCAACCATCGTCTCGCCGACGCATTCGCGATCACTCGACCAAGCGACACACCCGCGCTGCTCACACTGCTCGCACAGAACGCCAACCGCCCCCACGAGGCACTCGACGCCTGGCTGACCACGCCAGACTTCGCCGCGCTCACCGAGATGGCCAGCTACCTCACCCTCGACCTGGCAGCCATCCGCGACACCGCCCAGGCCGCACGCACGCACTGCGGCGTGGAGTGGATGTCACTACCCGACCCGGCACCGCTACCACCATCCCCGACCGTCGCGGACATCGCACCCGCACCGTTGAATCTCGCCGGACTCGACGAAGAGACCGCACAGCGCCTGGCCGACCAGTTCACCGCAGACGCTCAGCGTCTGGAAGCCCGACTGCGGTCACTCACCGGGCTTACCGAGTTGATGCATTTGCCTCCGGCACGAACGATCCAGGACGCCACCAACGTCCTCACCCTCGCCGACCTGGCATACGCCCGCCACCGCCCCGAGCGGTCCTGGCTCGCCGCGAACGGCCCCCAGGCCGTCACCGTCGCCGCGTCCGCCCTTCGACAGTGCATCGCTGCCTTGGATGCAGCAGAGTCAGCCGCCCGCGCCTACTTCACCGACGCGGCGCTCGACGCCCCACTGCCCGAACTGCACGACAGGTTCACCAACCTGCACAAGGGCCTGCGCAAACTCCGCAGCCAATACCGGCGGGACAAAAAGAATCTGACCAAGTTCACCACAACCGGCGTGCCCACAGACGCCGCGATCAGGCAGCTGAAACTCGCAGTCGCCTGGCAGCAAGCCCACGCCGCCCTGGACACCGCCGCCACCGTCCACGCACAGACCCTCGGCTCCTACTGGAAACAGCGACTCACCGATTTCTCCGCAATCGATGAGGCCGTTGGACACGCCGAACAGATCCTGCGATCGACCCCTGCCGGCGCGCTCCCGGCAGTCACCGAACACATCTGTGCTCCCGACCCATCCGCTGAGCTACGTGACCTGATCGGGCACGTCCGTGCCGACCTGGACCAGTGGCGCACCACGCTTGCGCCCGCACCGGCGCCCGCCGCCCGCCCGGAACTCCTCCTCGAGCCGCTCACTGCAGTGATCGCCTGGCTACGCGCCCATGTCGCGCCGCTGCGCAGCGCCGCTACCCGAGCCGGAGCCGTCAGCGCGGCCACCGGACGAGTGCTGAGTCTGGCCGAAGCCGACGAGATGCTGCGCCACCGGCAGGCCGCCGCCGCCGCCGAGTCGGCACTGCACGATCGTGCCGACACCTACCGGGCGGCATTCGGCGACGCCGCCTACCAGGGCGCGGGCACCGACGAGCTCGCTCTCGCTGGCGCGCTCGCCTGGGCACGACTCACCCGTAACGCCCGTACCGGCTCCGATGAGGCACTGACCGAGGAACAGGTGAAGGCACTCGCTGACGCACAGCCGACCGCGAACCTCGCTGACGCATTCGCCAGGTGGAATGAGGCACTGGGCCGCATCGTCACCGCTTTCGCCGCGACGCGGCACACCGAACTGCTCACCGAACTGGATGACTACCTCGCCGGAGCAGAGTTCCTCGACGAGTTGCGTCACGACAGCAGCGGCCAAGACGAATGGTTCTCCTACCAGCAGGCCCGCGCAGACCTGGCTGTCCACCACCTCGACGCCGCCATCGACTTCTGCATCAACCAGGCCGTCGCAGCGACCCAGGTGCCGCAGGTCATCGACCGGGCGCTACTGCGGGCCTGGGCCGATCACATCATCCGCGACGACAGCGCCCTGCTGCCGCTGCGCGCCCAGGACCGCAGGGCCCTGATCGAGGAGTACCGGCGGCTCGACCGACAACTCATCCCCGCCGCGACCAGCGACATCATCCGGGCCGTCAACACGCGCCGACCGGCCTCCGTGGACGTCGGAGAACCTGCGATGATCCGCCGCGAAGGCATGAAGAAAAGCCGGCACCGACCGGTACGGGAATTGATCCGGTCAACCCGCAACGCCACACTCGCGATCAAACCGTGCTTCATGATGTCGCCGTTGGCCGTCAGCCAGTATCTGCCCTCCGACATGCCATTCGACGTGGTGATCTTCGACGAGGCATCCCAGGTAACCCCTGGTGATGCGGTCAACTGCATCTACCGCGGCAAGGCCCTGATCACGGCCGGAGACGACCGCCAGCTACCGCCAACCTCCTTCTTCGACCGGATGGCTGACGACGGCGGCGAGGACGCGGCCACTGACGTCAGCGACTTCCAGTCCATCCTCGAACTGTCCAAGGCCTGTGGTGCGTTCCGGAACCTCAGCCTGCAATGGCACTACCGCAGTCGGCACGAGGCGCTGATCGCGTTCTCCAACTACGCCTTCTACGAGGGCAAGCTCGTCACCTATCCTGGAGCCCAGACCGACGGACCGGACGTCGGCGTGGAAATGTTCCACGTGCCGGGCGTCTACCGTCGAGGCACCAGCCGCGACAACCTCGTCGAAGCGGCAAAGGTCGTCGAACGCGTCATGCACCACTACAGCACCCGACCGGACTCCACCCTTGGCGTCGTCACCTTCTCCGTCGCCCAAGCCGACGCCATCCAGGCGGTCCTGGACCGTGCCCTGATCGAACGACCCGACCTCGAGCGTCACTTCGACGGCGACCGGCTCCACGGCTTCTTCATCAAGAGCCTCGAATCCGTACAGGGCGACGAACGGGACGTCATCATCTTCTCCCTCGGGTACGGCCCCGACGAGAACGGCAAAATCACCAGCAACTTCGGTGCCCTCAACAAACCCAAAGGCTGGCGCCGCCTCAACGTCGCGATCACTCGCGCGCGCCAACGTGTCGAGATCGTCACGTCCATGCGCGCGGGCAACATACCCGACACAACCAACGACAGCGTCCGCCACCTCGCCGCGTACCTCGACTTCGCCGAGCGCGGCATGCAAGCCCTCGCCTTGGACATCGGTCCGAGCGGACGCGGCACCGACAGCCCATTCGAAGACTCGGTGATCGATTCCATCCGCTCCTGGGGCTACCTCGTGGAACCACAGGTCGGCGCTGCCGGCTACCGCATCGACATCGGCGTCCGCCACCCCGCTCGGTCCGGCGTCTTCGTCCTCGGCGTCGAGTGCGACGGTGTGATGTACCACTCCTCCCCGGCAGCACGAGACCGAGACCGACTGCGCGACCAAGTCCTGCGCGGCCTGGGTTGGAACCTGCACAGGATCTGGGGCACCGCGTGGTACCGCAACCGCCGGCAGGAAGAAGAGAGACTCCTCGCCGCGATCACCGCCGCCATCGCCGCGCCCGTTCGTGGCAGGCTTTCCACCCTTCACGACGCCATCGACCGCCCCGTGATCCAGACTGCCGAAGTCGACCGCGACGCCGTACCTGAATGGACGTCACCGTACCGCAAGGCCGACGTCACACCACTTCATCGCTGGGTCGACCCCTCCGACCCGGCCAGCCGCTTCGACATGGCAAGCGGCATCGAGGAGGTCGCCGTCGCCGAAGGACCGGTCCATGTCGACATTCTCCTGCAACGGCTGCGAGATGCCTGGAACATCGGACGGGTCGGCAGCAAGATCCGCGCCAACATCGATGCAGCGATCAGGGCGGCCCACGTCGTAACCGACGGCGACTTCATCGACGTCGCCGACCGGCCCGTCGCCAGCGTCCGCGTTCCCGCCGACGGTGTCCAGCGCCAAGTGGAACACGTGGCCGACGGGGAACTCGGGCTGGCCATCGTCAACCTCGTCAGGAGCGGGGGCACGGTCAACCACGACGACCTGACCACCGCCGCAGCGCGCCTATACGGTTGGAACCGCCGCGGATCCGGGATCACCGCGCGACTGACACTGATCATCGATCGTCTCCGAGCCAATGGAACACTGATCGGAGATGCAACAGCGCTATCACTCGCAGTGAATGACCCGAGCCGTTAGTCCCAACCCCTCGATCGTTAGGTGCCCGCCGATCTGCAAACCTGCGCGGGAAGCATTGAGGGTTACAACGACCTGCTCAAGCGAGAAGACCTTGGCGCGGGGGAATTCGCGTGGAGATGATGAAAGAACTGGAGGAGCATTGACAACCCCGCACGAGCACGAGCCGCAGCCCGAGGAGCGGTATGTGGTAGACGACGCGCTCTGGGTCGTACCGTCCAGCAACTACGTCGATCCGTCGCCACCGCTGGAAGCAAGCCTCTTCGACGACCCGAACCGCCTCGGTGACGCCTGGCGGCTCACCTTGTCAACCCTTAAAGCCGAAGCCCAGGAGTCGAAGGAGCAAAAGCGCCAGATCGAAGAGAAGGCGCGCGCACTGATCGACGAAGCCGACCGGGCGGTCGCGCCGCCGTATGACGATCAGCCGGAGAGACCAGCAGAGGTCAGTCAGCGGATCGTCGAAGCCAAGGGCAAGACCCCCGATGGTTTGATCGGCCGACTCGATCGGCTCGCCCAGGCCACCGGAAGACTCACACTCCGGCACGGGTGACGCCGATCCTCGGGCTGGCCCTCCTAGCGCTGAGAGTCAAGCCCTTCGATAAAGGGCACCATCATCACCCCCCGAGGTCGTCCTTTACGGGTGTGAGCCCGGCGGGAGTCCGCAGCGTGCCGCCGGTGCTTGGCATCTCGCCCTGCGCCCGTGTTCGCACAGCAACGCGTACACGGCGCGCCGGCGACCGCATGCACCCATCACGTCGACGCACAGACGCCCCGGAATCCTGTCGGCTCCGCCTGAAAAGTTCAGCCGGCGTTGACAATCCACCGTACCGTCCAGCCAGGAGGAGGGCAGCCCGACCACTGCTGACTGTAGTTACGGCATGACGTGAATGTGATCCTCATGTTTGACTGTCGGGTATGCGAGCGGGGCTGGCGCGGCTGGCGATCGATTGTGGAAGCGCCACGACGACCGCGGTCCTGGCCTGGCCGGACGGGTCCTGGTCACCGCTGCTGTTCGACGGCGAACCGGCGCTGCCCAGCGCCGTGCTTGTCGCTGGCGATGGGTCGGTGGTGACGGGGCAGCGGGCGTGGCAGGCGGCCACCGCTGATCCGCAGCGGTTCATACCCCGGCCCCGGCGCCCCGCCGACGAGCAGGTGAGCGTCGCCGACGTGCAGGTCGCACCCGCCGATTTGGTGGCGGCAACCCTACGGCGCGTCATCGACGAAGCCCACCGGATGGCCGGCGGGCCGGTGGAGGATGTGCGGCTGGTCGTGCCGGCGGGGTGGGGGCCGCGCCGGCGGACGTGGCTGCGGCAGGCCGCCCACCGTGCCGGTCTGGCGCAGCCACGCCTGGTGGAGGCGCCGGTGGCGGTGGCCTCGGATGCCCTCGCCTCGGGTGTGCAGCTGCCGGTGGGGTCGGTGGTGGTGGTGTGTGACCTGGGCGCCGGTGTCGAGGTGAGTGTGTTGCGGCGCGGCTCGGCCGGGTTCGAGGTCCTGTCGACCCTCGCCGACCCCGATGCCGGTGGTGACGCGATCGACGCCGCGTTGACCGCCGCCCTGTTCCCCGGCGGGGTGCCGGTGGGGGATGGGTGGGCGTTGGCGGTGAGCCTGCGCACGGCGAAGCACGCCCTGGTGCGGCATGCGGCGGTGACGGTGCCGGTGCCCTCGGGCCCGGCGGTGGTGGTCAACCACCTGGTGGTGGAGCAGGCCGCCCGTCCGGTCCTGGTGAGGGCGGCGGGTGTGGTGCGTGACGCGGTCGACGCCGCCGAGGTCGACCCGACCACGATCGCCGCCCTGTGGTGCGTGGGAGGTACGGCGCAGATGTCGCTGGTCGCCGACGTGATGGCTGCGGAGACCGGGTTGCGGCCGTTGCTGGTGCCGGATCCGCTGGTGGCGGCGGCCCGCGGCGCGGCCGACGCCGGCGGCCGTGACATCGGGCAGGCGGCGTCGGTGGGGGAGCCGGTGCCGTCGGTGTGGCGGGCGGTGGCGATCGGGGTGCCGGGGTTCGCGTCGCTGGCGTTGGTGTCACACGCGCTGTTCACGCCGACGTGGCATTCCGGGCTCATGCGGGAGTGGGCGTTTATGAACTGGGGTGAGGTGGCGATGGCGTCGGTGTTCGCCGTGATCGCCTGCCTGGCCGCCGGCACCGTGTTGGGTTCCACGTTGGCTGCCCGCGCCGACTCGGGGGTGGCGTTGTCGGTGGGGGCGCAGGTTGCCACCGGCATCCTCACCTCCGCCTGGCTTGGTGTCGCGGTGGTGGGGATGTATGCGGTGGTGGGTTCCCAGTACATCGGTACCGGGTTGGGGGCGTTTCTGCGCTGGACGCTGGTGCCGGTGGTGCCGATGCTGGTGGTCGCGATGGTTTTGGCGCTGATCGCGTTCCGTCAGTGGCGCACCCCGCGCGGCGGCTGGTCGGACTTTCTCGCCTTTCCCGTGTCGTCGGTGGTGACCGCGGCGGTGGGGATGATGCTGGTGCAGTGGTCGCTGCCCGCGACCTATGCACCCGGCATGGAGGTGTGGCTCGGGGTCGGGCAACGGGTGGGTGGGGTGCTGATCGGGGTCGGGGTGATCACCGCGTTGGTGTCCGGGTGGTGGTTGCGGCTGGTGATGGGTGTCCCGTTCGCGATCCTCACCGCCACCCTGGTCGGCCGGTACAACACCGGCACCGTCGCCGGTCTCTACGTCGTCGCCGCCACCGTGTGGTGGCTGGGTCGCCTGTGGGCCCGCATCCTCTACACGGCCCCCGCCCAGCCCCGGCGCAGCCTTCCTCTACCTGGCCCACCACACTCGTGACGCATCAACCGACGGCGGGGGGCGGGTAATGCGGTGGCCGCAGCGGATCGCGGCACTGCTGCTGACCACCGTCCTGCTGGCCGGCCCGCCGATCCTGCTCGTGCGACTGGTGGGCTGGCCGACGACCGACCCACCACGGGTGGCGCTGTGGCAGTGGGTCCACGACCCACTGACCGAACAGAACCTGACCCTGATGCTGGTCGTGGCGGCCTGGCTGCTGTGGGCATTCATCGCCTACCTCGTCACCGCCACCACCGCGACCCGCCTGTGGGCCGGCGTGCGATGGCTGCGCCACCTACCGCTGCCCACCCCCTGGCAAGCCACCGCCACCGGCATCGCCGGCGCCGCCGCCCTGACCATCGCCGCCCCCACCACACCCGTGGACGACCAGGGGGCGACGACCAGCACCACCACCAACACCGAGCACGACAACGCTAAACAGGCCGACACCGCCGATGGGATCACCGTGCGCGGCGGGTGGCTGCCCCACGACATCGCCGACCAGGTGACCGCCGCAGCGGGCCTGATATGGCTACGCCGCCGCCGCGCCTACCGCCCCACCCGCCCACGCCGCTACGCCGAGAACGCGGACGACCTAGCGGCGCTCCCGGCAACCGTTGCGGCTGTCCAGAGCGCTACCGTCAGCCGCCCCTCACCACCGTCACCCGTCCCGACGGCGGCCGCGCTACCACTATTCGGATTCCCACCCACCGGGGTCGGGCTGGTCGGGCCGGGAGCGCTGAACGCCGCACGCGGACTGCTGATCACCGCACTCCTCGCCACGGCGCGACAGACCACGGTGGAACTGGTGATCACCCGCCGCGCGGTGGACATGCTGCTCGGGCCAGCGGCCCTGCGCCTGCGACCCGGGACGGGGTTGCGGGTCGCTGACAATCTTGCGCACGCCGCAGCTCTACTGGCCGCACCTGGCACGGCGTCAGTCCTGTCAGGTCCGGCCGGTGACGGCCGGCCGCCGGTGCTGATTCTCGACGAGCCGCCCCCGGGTAGCCTCGCGAACATCCTCACGATCGGCGTGATGACCGTGACGGTGCTGGGCGCCTGGCCGCACGGGACGACGTGGCATGTCGAGGCTGACGGCCACACCCACGCGTCCAAGGAGAACACCGGGCTACGGGTATGTGTGCTCGACCCCGTCGCCACCGCGGACCTGCTCACGGTCACCGGCCACCTCCACCCGCCGGCACCCGCCACACCCACACACCCACGGCCGCGGGCCCAGGCACCGCGCCAGACAGCCCCACAGCACGACACCATCCGCCCCGGCAAGCGGTTGCTGGTGCGGGTCCTGGGTGAACCGACGCTGCTTATTGACGGCACAGCCATGGCGGTGCGGCGCACCGCGGCCCAGCAGGCTCTGGTCTTCCTCGCCGTGCACCCCGACGGGGTCGACAGCCATCTCATGGCCGAAGCCCTCTGGCCCGGACTACCCGGACACCGGCTCACCGGACGCCTCTACACCACCCTCAGCGAGCTGCGCACCGCCGTACGCGACACTACCGGCATCAGCATGATCGACCGCACCAGCGACCGCTACCGCCTCCACCCCGACCACGTCGATGTCGACCTGTGGCACCTGCACGCCGCCGTCGACCACGCTGCCTCCGCCCTCACCGACCCCACCACCGCCTGGCACACCGTCATCGACACCTACACCGGCGACCTCGCCGCCGGGTACCTCTGGCCGTGGCTCATTCCACACCGCGAGACCGCACGCCGGCATGTGCTCGACGCCTACGCCGCCCTCGCCGCCACCGAACCTGACTCCAAGCAGGCATTGGCCTACCTACAGGGTGGCATCCGGATCGATCCGTACAACGCCGACTTGCACCAACGCGCCGCTCGCATACTTAACGACATCGGCGAACACACCGCCGCCACCAGCCTGACCGACCGGTACACACGGCGCCTCGCCACCGCAGGCCTCACCCACGAGAACACGCACATGAGTGGCCACGCCTGACCGCCAGGTCCACTACCGGCGTACCGAATCTGTGCATCGGCGCGGCGCCAGCTCGATACTTCGCCCGAAATTGGCTTTCCGTGCCCCGATTGATGACGTTGCATGAGATGGCCGTGCAGTGACGTGCCGCTCGACATTCCCCGAACTAGCTGAAGAGAGCATGCGTGACATGCCTTCTTGTATTGGGTAGCGGCGGGTGGGGCTCATCGACTTACGCGCCTGAAGATGCCTAACGCAGGCGACCAGTTCGAGTGGATTGCTACTATTAACCCCATGTCTCGCGCTCTCGTGCTTGGATCCGCAGCGGACCTCAGACGGCAGTTGGCCAGATGGCGCGCGGAGGGCATGACGATTGGCCTGGCGTCTGGCGTATTCGACTTACTCCACGTGGGTCATATGAGATTCCTTGAAGTCGCATCTGCGGCCGTCGATATTCTGTTAATTGGCGTTGACTCCAACGAGAAGGTGGCAACTCGCAAAGGCCAGGGGCGACCGATCTTAGACGAGTCGGAGCGCGTCGAAATGCTCTCCCATGTGCGCCACGCAGATGCGATCTTCCTAAAATTAAGTTCACATTCGCGATGGTGGTTGATAAATGAGGTGAGGCCGGACGTTCTCTTCGTCAGTTCAGGGCATTACAATGTATGCGATGCGGATGCGGGCAAGTTATCCAGTTTGTGTGGAAGGGTCGAAGTGATCACGTACCAACCGAATTTCGCTACATCTCAACGGCATCGGATCGCGGGCTGGAGGGGTGAAGCGAAGTAACTCCAGACCCGTCGACCTTGCTGTGGATTGTTTCAGCCGAGACTTGACGATCCGCCTGCCGCCAAATTCTGCGGGGCGCGTTTGGGTTGCCCTTGGCCACCTCAGACAAAGAGTCCCTCAGTTGTGTCACTATTTGCATTGCTTGATCCCGATCTTCTGGAAGTGAAATCAGCGCCAGCTCGATATGCCGTCGTTGCTCTCCGTACCGCCTTGCCGCGTTTTGGTAAAGCTCGGCTCGCTCGCCCAGTTTGAGGAATGTCTGCAGGCCGGCGAGCACCGCCGACGCTACAGATAGCAGTCCGGTCGTGATGCGCCAGCCGGCACTGGGATTCTGTGAAAGAGTTGCGAACACGCTGGTTGCGACAATTGTGGCGAGAAGCACCGCCGGAACGCCAATCCACTTCTCAAGCGCAACCGCCTGCTCGGTTGCTCGGTTGTATGCGATCAGGGCTCGTCGGCATCGCTTATTCCATCTGATGAGCAGCTCTTTCAGTTCGTTCTGCTCTTCTGGCGTTAGCTTGTCGGGCACGGCGGGATTGTAGCGTCTCTTCTGCCTGAATGAAGCAATACAGGAATCTGGACTCGTGTGGGTGGCCGCTCGTCTACGTGGTTACACAGCGGTGTGCGGGCGTCACAGTTCGTTAGCGCTCCTCGGTGACGGAGATTTCTGGCGAGTCAAGATCGATTGCACCGACCTCAGTTCGCCCTGGCGTACCTGACCGGTCCTCGTACGGGCTCCCGATGGCGGACATGGGGAAAGCAGGCGAAGCGAAGACCGAGACGGGACACCCGGTCTGACCTGCGATTGTGAGGTCGTGTGAGGTGGTGTGAGGTGCTGTTAGCACCCGAACCGGCGTCAAGTGTCCGTCTTCCTCCTACGTTCTGTGTCGCGACCACGTCGGTCGCTTCGAATGGGGTGATGCGAGGAGGGCAGTGTGAGGTCACCGGTCTGGACGGCGGGTGTCGCCGTGGTCATGCTCGCGGCGGTGCCGTTCGTGCTGCTGTACCTGGCGAGCTGGCCGGTGCTGACGGTGCCGTCCGAGGCTCAGCTGCGCGCGTGGCTGCAACAGCCTCTGACCACCGGGTTCTTGACCGCGTTGTTGCAGGCCTGCGCGTGGGGGTTGTGGGCTGTGTTCGCCAGCGCCGTCGCTTACCGCGTGTACCGGTTTTGGGTGGCGCGGGTGCGGTGGCGCATCGCGTTGCGGATGCCGGGGCCGGTGCGGGGCTTGGCGGCGGCGTTGCTCGGCGCCACTGCCGTCACCTCCGCCGCGCTGCCCGCCGCCGCGCATGCCACGTCCACGACCGATACCTCATCCGACCTCGCACTGCGGGAGGACACCGGCGCGCAGGGGCCGGCTGTTGACCTGCCTGCGTCGGACCGCGTCGGCGCGGATGGGGCATCAGCGCCGAACGGCCATGCGTCCGGTGACAGCGGCGGCCCGGGCCCTGCTCGCCACGGCACGGTTGCCTCTACCAGCCTCTCGCGCGCGAGCGACGGACTGCCGTCGGTGGCGCGGTCGACGGACAGGGCGCCGGGCAAACTGATTCATACCTGCGTGGTGCGTGACGGGGACACCCTGTCGGCGATCGCCGAGAAGTGGCTGGGTGACCCGAACCGGTGGCCTGAGATCTGGGCGCTCAACCGCGGCACGCGCTTCGACGCGGTGGGGGGCAGGTTCACCGACCCGGACCTGATCTACCCCGGGTGGGTTCTGGACCTGCCAGCGGACGCGGTCCCACCCCGCGCGGCCGACCCGGCTCCCAGGGTTCCGTCTGAGCCCGACACACCACGCACGCCGGAACCGCCCGTGCCGGCCGAGTCGCCCGGCGTGCCGGTGACCGGCGAGGGCAGCGACACGCCGCCGAGCCCGAGCAGCGACCCGGCCGGGGTGGTGACGTCCGCGCCGTCCGCCGCAGGCGGCACGCCGAGCGGTCAGGCCACCGACGCGTCACCGCCGAGCGGAAGCCCGTCGGCTGAGTCAGGCCGTCCCGGGGGGATCACGTGGGGGACGGGGAGTTGGCTGGATGTCGGTCTCGCCGCCGCGATCGTGGCCGCCGTCAGTCTGCTCTGGGCCCGGCGTCGGCGGCGCTACCAGCCGCGCCCACCCGGCCCGCACAGCCGGTCCGATGACCCTGACCTTCAGCCGATGCCCGCGGTTGTCACCCGCGTGCGGCGGGCCCTGCGCCGGTCAACGGCCGACAACAGCGACATCTTCGACGCGGACCTCGTGGATGAGGCTGATCCGGACGGCGAGCGGCCCACCATCAACGAGAGCCTGATCGCAGAAGCGCTTCTCGAAAGTTCCGAGCCGGCGCACGATGCCGGGCCGCTGGTTCCGGTGTTGCCGGGGCAGCACCGGCTGCTGGCTGAGGTGTGGCCTCCCGCCGGCCTCGGGCTGACCGGGCCAGGCGCGGACGCGGCCGGGCGCGGATTCCTGACCGCCGCCCTGGCAGCCGGTAGCGGAAATAACGCCCACGCCAGCGGCCGGGTGATCATCCCCGCCGGGACCGTGGCCACCCTGCTGGGCGCGGGCGTCAGGCTGCCCGAGACTCCTCGCCTCACCGTCACCGGCAATCTGGACGAGGCCCTGGATCTCCTTGAGCAGGGGACTCTGCGCCGTAGTCGGCTGGTGTACCAGTACGAGGTCGACACTCTCGCCGACCTGCGCGGCGTCGCCCCGCAGGAGGAGCCGCAGCCACCCATCCTGCTCATCGCCCACGCGGGCGCCCGCCACGAACGCGCCAGGGTCGCCGCCGTCCTGGCTCAGGGACACCGTCTCGACATCCACGGCATCCTGCTCGGCTCCTGGCCCGACGGCGGCACCGTCGTCGTCGACACCGACGGGACCACCAGCCGGCCGGACGGGGAGACCCGCCACGGCACCCATCCCGCCGACATGGGTCGCCTGGCCGTGCTCAGCGCGGCTGAGACGATCGACTTGGTCGCCACACTCGCCGAGGCCCACACCAGCGACCAGCCCTCGCCGACCCCAGAACGCTTCCGCACACCGCCGGCCACCAATGATCCGCGGCCAGACGCGACAAAGAGCCCCGCCGCAGCCACCACGCTGGCCGCGGGTGCCGACTCGGACGACCCGACGTCCACAGGCGAAGAACGGCCGCCGACTCCAGGAGATGTCCCGGACCTCGCCCCCGTCACCCTCCCGCTGGTCACGCCTCGCCGCCCTCCGGACGGACCGGACGGCGACCCGTCGCCGCCGCAGAGCGGCGTCGCGGTGCGGGTGCTCGGCGGCGCGCGCATCGTGGACATGGACACCACGGTGCCGCTGCGCGCGAAGTCCCTCGAACTGCTCGTCTACCTCGTGGTCCACGACGGCGACGCCACCTTGGACGCGATCCTCGACGACCTGCTTCCCGACGCCCCACGGTCGAAGGCACCGCACCGCCTGCACACCTACGTGTCCGCGCTGCGGAAGACCCTCGCCCGCACCGGCGAACCGGGCAGCTATCTCACCCATCCCGGCCGCCGCTACGCCCTGAACCGGGAGGCGCTCGATGTCGACCTGTGGCGGATGCGCGACGCGCTCCGCGACGCCGACCGGGCCACCGACGCCACGACCCGCCTGGTCGCGCTCCGCGCCGCGGTCGCCGCCTACGACGGCGCTCTCGCCGACGGTTTCGACTACGAGTGGATCGAGGCCCACCGGGAGGGCATTCGCCGTCAGGCCCTTGACGCCCACCTCGCTCTCGCCGACGCGACCCCCGATCCGGCAGAGGTCGTGGCGGTCTGCGACGCCGCGATCCGCCACGACCCCTACGCCGAGCCCGCATACCAGCGGGCCATGCGCGCCCACGCCGCACTGGGACACCACGACCAGGTCCACGCCCTGCGCCAGGCCCTCACCCGACAGTTGGCCGAGATCGACGCCAAGCCGAGCGGGGACACGATCGACCTCGCCGACCGGCTCACCGCCAACCCACGACGCCCCCTCCCTGCGCGACCCGACCACCGGGGAGGGCTCCGATGACCCCGCCCACCCCGCCGACAGCGGTCGTCACCCACGGCGGGCCGTCCGACCGGACCGCGCCTACCAGCAACGCCGCCGAGCGCAGGGCGAGCGACGGCCGGAGCGGCGCGCGGCCGATGACGGCACGCCCGGGCGGCAGCCGTACCGGGCCGGGGACCGGCCGCCGCGCGGTGCCGGCGGGTGACGATGGTGGTCTGTTGAGCCGGGACGCCCTTGACGCCGACCTGGCCAGGGCCGTGCGACACACCGCGCGCATGCGGCAGGCCTTCTACCTGCTGGTGTTGCTGGTCGCCCTCGCCGGGCAGGTCACCGGCGCCGTCCAGGCCCTCGACGTGCCGGTGCTCGTCGTGGTCCCGGCTGTCGCGGCGCTGGAACTCGGCGGGGTGGTGGTGATGGCCAACGCCGACGTGCGACGCCGCCTTGGCGAGCGGGCCGTCGCCTCCCGCCTGCTGTCCGCCGCCATCGCCGCCGGGGCCGTGACCTTCAACTGGGTCGCCCACCACGACCATCTCGTGGGCGGCTTCTACGCCGGCATGTCCGCCCTCGGCTACCTGGTGTGGCTGATGCACGCCGGCAACCAGCGCCGCGACCGGCTCCGCGCCACCGGGGACCTGCCACCCACCCCGCCCGCGTACGAGGTGTTCGCCCACTGGATCCGCCACCCCGTCATCACCGGCCGGGCGCGGGCGATCGCCAAGGCCGACGGCCTGGACCTGTACGAATCCCTGAAAGCGGCCCGCGCGGTGACCGCCCGCCACCGCCGCGACACCGCGATCGGGAAGGTGCTGCACCGCAAGATCCGCGCCGCCGTGGACCCGTCCACCGCTGACATCGCCGTGCGGGTGTACGACCTCGACGAGATCGCCGCCCGCCTCGCCGCGTCCGCCGACTACCACGGGCTGACCACCCTGCTCGCCGCGGACCTCGCCCCGGAACGCGTCGTGGCGTCCGGGGCTGGCCGCCGCCGTCGCTGGTTCAGGCGCCCCCGTTCCGTCGAGGTGCCGCGGACGCCTGAACCCAGCCCGCCGCCGGCCTGTCCGCATGCGCCGGCCGCGCCTGACGTTGGCCGGCAGGAGCCGACTCACGATCCCGAGGCCGCTCGGCGCGGGGACAACCGGCAGCGGCCCGGCGGCAGCCACGCCGCGGTTCCGGTACGCGCCGGATCGTCCTCGGCCACACCGCGCCTGGCGGGCAGGACCGGTGACATCACCGACGTGGAGGAGGCCGACGGCGGACAGGGCGCTGCCGGTGACGATGGGGACGGCGGGTGTGTGGAGGCGCCCAGGACGACGGCGGAGGCGGTGGCCTACTGGCTGCGCCGGGAACCGAACCTCGACCCTGAACTGCTGGCGGAGAGAATCGGCAGGTCGCTGCGTTCGGTCTACCGCTACCTGCCGCCGGACTACCCCCGCCGGCCGGGAATCGCGCGGCAACGGACGCGACGGCAGCCGGCGGCCGGACACCACGCGGGCCAGAGCGAGTGACGACACCGGCCGACGTGGGCGAGAACGCCGGCCGGCAACCGCAGGGTCCTTGTTCCTCAGTCAACCCTGTCCGGAGAGAGCGTATGGTGCGCCATGGCGACGGCGGGCTCGCAGCACGGGGTTGCCGGCCGGGACAGGCGCGCGTGGACGGTGACCGGTACCGGGCAACGGTTACAGGTGGGCGAGCAGGGGTTGGACGTGTGACGGGTAGGCGTACCCGCTGTCCCAGGGGAACCGGCTCCGTTGGTCGGGCCACACCAGCTGCCGCAGGCGGATCCGGTCGCGGCCGTAGCGGGCGATCGCCAGCCCGGGATGCAGGTCGTCGGTGGGTGCCCCGTCGATGATGACCGCGTCGTAGCCGACGAGGAGGTCGCCGAGGCGCTGGCCGTGGGTGAACCGTTCGGCCGTGTCGTAGACCCGGCGGGCCAGGTCGTTGAGCAGGATGTGGGCGACCTCGGGCGGCAGCCCGGCGACGATCAGCTCCGGGTGGTCGTGGGCGGTGAGCCCGACGGTGTAGGCGAACGGGGCGGTGGTGTCGGGGTCGTCGTCGGTGGGCAGGACGTGCGTGACGGCCCAGCCGACGCGGTCGATGATGTGGTCCTGGCGTCGCAGGACGTCGTCGAAGTCAGTCACGGTGGTGTCTCCTGGTCATTCAGGGATGGGGTCCGGGTCGGGTGGCTCGACGTCGACGAAGCCCCAGAGGTGTTCCATGAGCTGGAGTTGCCAGGTGCGGTAGCGGTCGGCGAAGCCGCGGCAGATCGCGGGCGGGACCGGGCTGCCGGCGTACGGCAGGGTCGAGTGGCAGATGATGTAGCCCGCGTCGCCGCGCGCCGCGGTCACCATCTGTCGTAGCCGGCCGGGCTCGAGGTGCATCGGGTTGCCGGGTCTGAAGATGCAGGTGGCGCACTCGCGGGCGAGCAGTCGGGTCTTGCGCAGGTGCGGGTCGCCGACGCTGAGCCGGGCTGGCCGGTCGGCGTCGGGTTCGTCCGCGGGGTGGGAGGTGCTGTCCATCGTCAACTCCTGGTCCGATACGGCGTGGGGCCGGCGCCCGTGGACGCGGCCCGCATGGCGTGAGTGGACGGGCGTTGGGCGCCGCTGCGGCGTGGCACGGTGCTGGCCGCGCCGGGCCAGCGCCGCGTCGATGTCGGCGCGGCGCGGGGACCGGTGGGCCGGCGGGCATGGCTCGGGCGGGGTCTAGGCCTGGGCGAGGGCGGTGACGGCGGCGTCGGCGATCACGGTGATGGCCTCGACAGGGTTGGTGACGGTCAGGGTGGTGGCGTGGGTGAAGGTGTGCCCCCAGACCTGGTCGGGGTTGGTCGGTTCGCCGGGGGTGGGTGGGTCGGCGGGGTGTAGCCACAGCACGGCGCAGCCGGCGCGGTGCAGGGTGGTGACGAGTTGTTGGCCGGCGGGGATGTCGTCGAGGTAGCCGTCGGAGACGACGGCGAGCATCCGCAGGGTGCGGCCGTGGCGCAGGTCGAGGAGTTGGTCGGCGACCTTGACCGCTTCCGGGAAGGTGGCGGTGGCGAGGCCGGTGCGCATCACCAGTACCTGCGTCGGGGCGGTGCGTGGGGGTACCAGGACGGTGGTGCGGTCACCGAAGCCGATGGTGGCCGTCGTCGCGTGGGCGCGGCGGGCGGCGTGGGCGAAGATCCACGCGGCGGAGGACATCGGCTGCGTGTAGCGGTCCATCGACCCGGACAGGTCGACCAGGACGGCCAGGTGCAGGCGGGGTTTCTCGGGTGGCAGTTGCGTGCGTTGCTGCCAGGGGGCGGCGGTGGGGAGTTGCCCGGCGGCGGTTTGCGCGTCGGCGGTGATGGCGTGGCGGGTGCGCAGCCGCCCGGGTGGGATCGCCGAGGGGCGCCGGCCGGGTTCGGGGTGGTGGGTGCGGGCCTGCCGTAGCCGGTTGGCGAGGTCGCGGGCGGCGCGGTGTTCCTGCTCGGTCGGGTCCCGGCGGTCCCATTCCGATGGTGGGCTGTGCCGGCGTGCTAGCACCGCCGCGGCGTACTCGGTCGGGGTGACACCGGTGGCGGCGGCGAGGTAGTCGACGAGGGCCGCGGCGAGGCGGCCGGGGAACAGGCCGGCGTCCGGTACGGGCGTGTGGTACTGCTGGTCGGGGTCGACGCCGAGAATCTGGCACCACCGCCGGGCCAGGCAGATCATGGTGTCGGCGTCGGTGTCGTCGCAGGTGTGGGCTTGCCGCCAGATGTCGCGCAGGTGCCGCAGGCGTGTGCGGCCGAGGACGGCGGTGACGGCGGCGCGGACGGGGCGGACGTCCTTGCTGGTGACGATGCGGGCGTCGACGCGGGCCAGGAGCAGGGCGGCGAGCTGTCCGGCGTGCCACGGGTCGTCGACGGCCGCCGCGTCGGGGTCGAGGAGGGTCTTCACGACGTGGCGCAGCCAGCGGCGGTCGCCTCGGCGGCGGGCGCGTTGGCGGCCTTCGGCGCGGGATTCCTCCAGCAGGTCGGCGACGGTGGCGAGGATCGGCGGGTTGCCGGGCGGGGTGGTCCAGCGGCTGTGCGCGGCGTGCGCGGCGCCGTGCACGAGCAGCCCGTAGCCGGTGGGCACGAGCCGCTTGTGCCGGGCCTTGGTCGGGTCGGTGACGTCGGGCCGGTCGGCGATGTAGGTGGCGTCGACCTCGATGCGGCGCAGGTCGGGGTAGAAGCACTCGGGTGCGTCCCCGGCGGCGCCGGGGGCGACGAGGACGGTGAGGTCGGTACGGCCGGTCAGCAGCGGAACGTGCCGGGTCCACGCCTGCGACCAGTCATGCCAGTCGTCGGCGCCGGCCGGTGTAGGCGGTGTGCCGTGTTGGAGGTGGGTGTGGGGGTGTGACACAGATTTGGCTCCTTCCAGGAATCTGGGGTGGGCGGCGGTTAGCGCTTGCCGAGGGCGAGCGCGGTGACGGGCGTGCCGGTGTGCCGGGACAGGGCGACGGTGACGTCGTCGCGGGCGTCCTCGGGGGCGATGCCGGCCAGGTTGGCCAGGGCGGCGGCCATACCCAGCTGGTCGCGGACGGTGACGAAGCCGAGCAGTTCGCGCAGCTGCGGCGCCCACACCGTCTTGCCGGCGGTCAGGTCGGCGTTGAGGTCGATCGCGGCGGCCACGACGGGTTTGGGGACGCCGAGGTGGCGGGCGAGGTCCCAGTCGGTGGTGACGTGCAGGTGGACGGTGAACCGGGAGGCCAGGGCCTCGGTGAGCACCGCGCCGTGTACGCCCGGGTTGTGGCCGGCGACGATGTAGAACCCGTCGGCGGCCTGCACGGTCTCGTTGCCGTGGGCGGGGATGGTGATGACACCGCGTCCGTCCATGGCCGGGTACAGCACGGCCAGGACGCGGGGCGGGACGAGGGTGGCGTCGTCGACCAGCAGCACCCGCCCGTCGCGCATCGCGGTGACTAGGGGTCCGTGGACGAACTCGTAGCCGCCGCCGGGGATCGGGGTGTAGGAGCCGAGGAAGTCGTCGACGACGGTGTCGCCGGTGCCGGCGACGGTGAGCAGGTCGGGGAACGCGGCCTCGACCATGGCGGTCTTGCCGGTGCCGGGCGGCCCGTACAGCAGCACGGGTACCTGCTGGGTGCGGAGCCGTCGCAGTTCCTCGACGTCCCAGCCCTTGCCGAGCCGCCGCGGGTGGTACAGCGTCCCGTTCGGTCGCCGTACCGGGACGGGCCGGGACGACCGCCGGCCACCACCAGCACCGCCGCTGGAGCGGGTGCGGGGTGCGGCGGGTGGGAGGGTGCCGGCGGCGGCGATGCCGGCCTGGGTGATCTGGAAGCGGTGGTGCGGGTCGCGGTGGTGGGTGGCGTGCCCGGCGGCGGCCATCTTCCTCAGCGCCTCGAACACCGCGCCGGAGGATGGTGCGCCGATGGCCCGGGTGATCTCGCCGACCTTGAGAATCTGGTCGGGGTGGTCGGCCAGGTGCAGGGCGACCTTGCGGTAGAGGTAGCCGGCCCGGCCGGAGGCGGGTGGGGTGCCGGCAGGGTCCGGGTCGGTGCGCGGTGAAGCGGCCGGGGGGACCGGCGGGTGTGGTGTGGTCATGGGGTTGCCTCGATTCGGGGTAGGGCCCGCGCACCCGTCTCCGGGTGCGCGGGCGGTGGGTACCGCACAGCGGGAGACGGGTGGGGCCAAACCCCTGCCGGCCCGCGTCGGGTCGGGCAGGTGGCGACACCCCGGTGGTGCGGAGAAGGGGTACGGCGACGGGTCGGGTCGCCGCTGGTGCCTGCCCGTCGGTGTCGCGCGGGTGGCCCTACGTCGGGTCGGGTAGGTCGCCGACGATCCGGTCGCAGGCGTACGGGTCGACGGCCTCCCAGCACCAGCTGCGGCCCATCACCACGTACCGGCCGTCGCCGTTCGGGGTGATGCGGTTGATGGCCTGCGGGTCGTCGGACAGGGCGCGTTGGTCGGCGACGATGACGTCGCCGTCGAAGGACAGGTCGGCCAGCGCCGTGTCGACCTGCCGGTCCAGGTCGTCGGCCGGCACGCCCTGCTCACGCAGGCGGTGGCGGTACTGGTCGCGGTGGCGCTGCTGGTCGGCGACGATGGCCTCGGCCACGTCGCGGGTGCAGGCAAACACCGCCCACCCGTTCCAGTGGTCGACCAGGGTGCCGACGAACCCGACCGCGATGCGGTCGTCGCCGTCGGGGCCGGTGGTGCGCGCCCACTCGCCGGAGAACACGCCGACGTCGCCGACGCGGATCCGGTCGGGGTGCAGGTGGGACACGTCGCGGCCGGTGGGGCTGGCCGCGAGGCGGCACAGGTCGGCGATCCGGTCGGCGGCGGCGGTGTCGAAGGCGTCGCGGTAGACGGCCATCGCCTCGTCGCGCCGCTGGATGCGCAGCCCGAACCAGCCGGAGACGTCGCCGGTGGCGTCGGCGAACAGCTCCCAGCCGCTGGTGTCGACAGAGGCTTCGGCCGTGGTGAGGTGGGGCAGGGCGTCGAGGATGGCGGGATCGCCGTCGGTGATGCCGGTCAGGATCCGGCGCGCGGTCCGGCGCGTGTCGCCCGTAGCGCGGGCGCCGATGGTGTCCTGGGCCCACCACTCGGCCGCGCTGTGGCCGGCCGTGGTGCCGGCGGCGCGCATCCGCCGCAGCGCGGTGGCCCATTCCTCGGCGTCGCCCACCACCTGTTCGGCTGCGGGTGGTGGGGTGGTGGCGGGTGCGATGCGGTCGCCGTCGTCGAGGCACATCGACAGCGTCGAGCCGCTGTCCCAGAGGACATCGACGATGTGGTGCCGCTGGTCGTGGCGTTGGACGGTGCCGGTGTCGCCGGGCCGCAGCAGGGTGTGCGGGTCGCTGGTGTGGACCAGGGCGACCCGCTGGCCGGGTTGGTAGATCACGGTGTTCTCCGATCAGTGAGAAGGCCGTCGTGGACGAGTGGGCGGGGACGGCATCGGGGCGGGTGTGCTCACCGGGCCTCGCCCGTCGCGTCGCCCGGCGTGGGGGCGGGCGGGGGCCAGGGCTTGCGAACGAGGTGGTCGCCGAACATCGGGTCGGAGACGACGCAGGAGCCGCAGCGGGTGCAGCTGGTGGCGGTGTCGTAGCCGTAGCCGGCCATGGACGGCACCTCGACGTGGTCGATCTCGTCGACCGCGCCGCAGACGGTGCACACCGTCATCTCCGGGCCGCCCTCGTCGAGGGCAGGTGCGGTGACGAACAACTCCTCGACCGGGTCGAGATGGTGCGCGCTGTGGCGCAGCCAGCGGCCGTGGACCGTCGCCTCGTACACCACCAGCCGCCGCTGGTCGAGGTGCAGCAGGTACAGCCACTCGAGAAACCCGTCCACGGGCTCGCGCAGCGAGCCCTGCCGGACCGGGCCGTTGCCCGTGGTCGGGTGGCCCAGTCCCGGTACGGGCGGCTGCTGGTCCCACGGGCGGGGCTTGGGGTTGACGGCGAGGGACCACCAGTCGCGGGCCAGCAGCGCGGCGGCCATGGCGTCGGTGTCGCGGCCGAACGTGTCGGTCCAGATCCGGCGCAGCAGCGGCACCAGAACCTGTGGATCCTCGCCGAACTGGATCAAGCGGGCGGTGTAGCCGCCGCGAAACGCGGCCACACCGATCAGCGTGGGTGTGCTCACGTGCCTTCCCTCCTCAAAGGGGGTGTGTGGATGGGGATGACGGCGGCGGCCGTCCCGGGCCGGGACGACCGCCGAGCTGGCGTGGATCACGGAGCAGCCGCCGGCATCCGCGACCGGCACTACCGGTCCAGAGGCGCGCCCGCGCCGGGGGAGGTGTCGCCGCGGCCTTCGAGGGGCGGCGTTCGGCGGGCGAGGACGGCCACCTTCTCGCCGTGCAGCAGGGGCGCCCCGTTGGGGCCCTTGATGTGGGCGTTGATCCAGATGCGGTACGGGTCGCCGTCACGGCCGATCAACCGCCGCCAGTGGCCACGCACGACGAACCGCACCCGGTAGTGCCACTTCGGTTCTCCGACACCGGGTTCGGCCAGAGGGCTGGTGCGTCGCAGCATGACCACGCGGGTGTCATGGCGGATGCCGGCGCGGACGGCGCGGCGGCGCGCGGCGCGGTCCACCGGGGCGGCGGCGACGGTGGCGAGGGGTTGGGCCTGGATGCGCCAGAAGGCGTAGGCGACGGCGGCGCAGGCGCGCATCGGGGTGGTGGTCTCGTCGATGCAGAACCGGCCGTCGGGTGCCGGTTCCCAGTCGCGGTCGTCCCCGTCGAGGACCGGCAGGTCGGGGCGGGGGTCGACGGGTTGGCCG
This sequence comes from Micromonospora sp. C51, assembly GCF_018070435.1. Taxonomy (NCBI): domain Bacteria; kingdom Bacillati; phylum Actinomycetota; class Actinomycetes; order Micromonosporales; family Micromonosporaceae; genus Micromonospora; species Micromonospora sp. C51. The sequence continues at coordinate 78,193 of NZ_JAGPXQ010000021.1, forward strand.
ATCGGGATCTGGGTGAACTCGGTCAGCACGTAGGGGCCGAACTGTCGGGCGAGGTCAGGTCGGTCGGTGAGGTGCGCCCGGCGGCGGGCGGCGGAGGGGTCGTGCGGGTCGTGACGGTCGGCCCAGCCGACGATGGCCCAGAACGAGCGGCCGCTGCCGGTGTTGGTGGTGCGGGCCCAGGTGATCGCGCCGATCGAGGACACCTCACCGTTGTGGCCGCGGTGGTAGATCGGTTCGGGCAGGAACAGCACCCCGCCGTCGTCGGGGGCGACGTCGGCCGGGAGCACCTCGCCGGTCAGGTCGAGAGCCGCCGCCGCGGCGGCGATGATCGCGGTCATCGCGGGAGCGATGACGTACGGCTCGCCGAATCGCCACGGATTGGCGGTGATGGCGCGGGCCGCGTCGAGAACCTTCGCCATACCCTCCGGGCCCGCGCCGGGGGCGGGGCTGGTGAGCCGGCTGGCGAAAAACTCCTCCAGGTACTGCGTCGCGAGCGGGCCGCGGTGGTAGTCGACCATACGGGTGCGCAGGTCGACGGCGGTGCGGGCGTAACCGGCGAGGGTGTCGTTCGGTAGGAAGTTCACTGATTTGCCTCCAGGGTTCGTGCTCAGGCGGCCAGAGCCGCCACGGGTGGACGCCGGTGGATCCGAGGGCCCGGTCGCTGCGCGTCCGCTGTGGGCGCCGGTCCCGTCAGGGGTGCCTGCGGCGGGGTGGGGGTGAACCAGCCCGTGAAGCGGTGCGCCGGTGAGGACACGCGGGCGCGCCCGCGTGCGGCCCCGACCAGGTGTGGCAGGGGTGTGTCGAGGGTCGGGCGGGAGCGGCGGGCGTGGCGCTCGGCGCGCTGTGCGGTGCGCCGCGCCCAGCAGGGTCCGGGCTGCTGGCCGCGGCATTGCAGGTTGGTGCAGGTGCCGTCGGGTCCGGGTCGGTGGGCGGCGGCGACGTCGATCGCGAGGGTCCACAGGAGCCGGTCGGTGACGTCGTCCGGCGGTGCGGTGCGGTCGGAGTGTGGGTGGCTTGTCATGCGGCGGGCTCCTTCGGGTCGGCGTGCGCGGGCGTGCGCGGTCGCCGTCCGACTCGCGCCCCGGGCCCCGGGGATGCTGGTGTCCTGACCGCGCACCGGACGACGACCAGCGGTGATCGACGCTCATCTCTTGATGAAGGTCAAGTCGTGGTGGGCGGGCAGGACGTGCCCGCCCAGCACGACGGTGGTGGGGTCTGGGGACCGCCCGCGTGGACGTGGACAACGGCTCGGGCATGCAGGGATCCCGGGCGCGGTGGGGACCTCGCGGCGGCCCGCTGGGCGCGAGGTCCTCCGGCTATGCCCCGTGGGCGGTCAGTGGTGGCGCAGGTCCCGCAGGCGGGTACCCGGCGGCAGCCTGGTGTGGCCGCTGGTGGCCGTGGCTCCGTAGACACCCGCCCCGGCCTGTTTGGCCTGGTACATGGCCACGTCGGCCTGGTGCAGCAGGGTGCGCGGGCCGACGCCGAGGGCGGCGGTGGTGTACCCGACGCTGGCCCGCACGGCCACCGTGTGCTCGCCGAGGTCGACGGGGTGGCGTCCGACCGCCCGCCACGCGGTGCGGGCGGCGGCGACCACGTCGTCGGGGCCACCGGAGACCAGCAGGGCGAACTCGTCGCCGGACAGCCGTGCGGCCAGCCGCACCGGCCCCGCGAGGGCGGCCAGCCGTCGGCCGACCTCGGTGAGCACGTCGTTGCCGGCCTGGTGGCCGAAGGTGTCGTTGACGGCTTTGAAGCCGTCGAGGTCGAGCAGGACGAGCCCGAACGGGGCATCGGCGTGTGTGGCGCGGGTGAGGGCGGCGAGCAGGGCACGCCGGTTGGGCAGGCCGGTGGTGTCGTCGTGGTCGGCGGCGTGGCGGGCGCGGGTCAGCGCCTGCTGTTGGCGCCACAGAAGGGCTCCGGCGAGGGCGAGACCGGCGAGGAGTCCGCCGACGGCGGTGACGATCGAGGTCAGGATGGGAGACACTTCGGGTAGCTCCTTGTCTGTGAAGGAGCACCGGGGGCGGGCGTGGTTCCGGGAAAGTTCGACGCCCGCCTCCGGGCTACCGGCAGGGCGGGGTCGTTCAGGCGGCTCGGTCGGCGAGGGCGAACGTGGCGGGTTTTTCGGCGGCCAGGATCGCCCGGCCGGTCGCGACGAGCTTCACGGCGGCGTTGTGGACCGCGCCGGCGCTGGCTTTCCTCGCGTCGGTTCCCTCGTTGGCCCGGTCGATCAGCTTGCACAGCTCGCTGACCTTGTACTGCTGGCCAGGGTTGGCCTCGAGGATGTCGAGGATCGCGCCGCGCAGGGTGCCGGACGCCCGCCGGGCAGAGGCCCGTGCCAGCCCCTCTGCCGCCTCCGTGGCCGGCGGTGCGGCGGGTGCTTCCGCAGCGGGTTCACCCGTGGTGCTGTCGGTGGTCGCGCCGGCAGGGGGACCGTCGGGTGTGGCTGGTCCGGGGTCCGCGTCGTACGCGGCGGGCGGCGTTGCGGTGGCGGCGTCGACGTCGTCGGTCGCTACCGGCACCTCGGGCTCGGCGGTCGAGCGGTCGCTGCCGTCGCCATCGTCGGGATCGGTGTCCTCGGCTTCAGCGTCCTCGTCGGCTGCCGGCTCGGGATACTTAGGAGCGGGCGGTGCCGACTCCTGGGCGGCCTGCGGCTGCCCGTCGGCGGGAGGCTCGGCGGCCGGCCGCTGGTCGTGGTCGCTTCCGGCAGCATCTCCGGTTTCCTGCGTGTCGTCGCGCGGCCCGTGTTCCGCGGCGGTTCCGGGTGTGTCGGCTTCGCGAGTGGTGGGCTCCGGTGCGGGTTGGCCGTGATGCCCCTGTTCGGTCTGCGTGAGGCCGGTGTCGGTCAGCCGCCACAGGCTGGGTCCGGTGTCGTTTCGGGTGGGCTCGGCCAGTCCCGCGGTTTCCAGGGTGCGCAGTTTCGGGGTGGTGGTGGAGTAGCCGAGGCCGGCTTCGGTGGCGATGGCGGCGGCGGTGGCCTCGCCGAGGCGGTGCAGCGCGGCGAGGACCTTCGCGACGCTGGGTGCCAGTGGCGCTGGTGCGGCCGTATCGGTGGTCGTGTTGGTGGGGGTGCTGGTCATGGGCGCTGGGTCCCCTTTCTCCTGCCGTCGGCAGGGGTGGGCGAGTGAGGCGTGTGCACTGATGCACGCTTCGAATCCGGCATTGATCAAGTCGTCTGCCCGGAGTGCGGGATCGCGGCGACGCGCACGGGTGTGCCGCCGGGCGATGGTTCGCCCGGCGGCGCCGGTTGGTGGGGTGTCAGTGGGCGGCGTGGTAGGCGTCGCGCACCGAGGCGGGGATGACGCCCCCGGTTCGTGGCCGGGGCAGATTCAGCTCCTGCCAGTTGGTGGTCCACCACCAGGTGCGGATCTCCTGGCTCTGGGTGCGGCTGGTCACGGTGCGGTGCTGCCGCCGTGGTGGCCGGGGCTGTTTGGGCAGGCGGCGTCCGGCGGTGATGAACGGGCCGAATGCCGCGGCCATCCGGTCGAAGTTGCTGGCGGACAGGTCGATCTCGTAGGTGACGCCGTTGAAGGCGAACTGGTAGGTGCCGACGTCGTCGGTGGAGCCGTCGAGGTCGTCGACGAGGATCGCGGTGGTCTTGGTGGCCACGAGGCCACCTCCTCTCTTGTAGGGGGTGCGGTTTACGGGGTGGGTTGGTGGGTGCCGAGGCCGAGCCGGTGACCGATGACCGCCCCGCGGTGCACGGCGGCGACGGCGGCGGGCAGGTGCCGGCGTTGCCACCCGTGCAGGGCGGCGGGCAGGTCGGCGGCGTACTTGCGGTGCTGGGTGAGGGCGGCGACGAGTCCGGCGGCCTGTTCGATGCCGTTGTTGGCGCCTCGGGCGGTGTGCGGGCGGACCGGGACGAGGGCGTCGCCGAGCAGGACGGCATGCCCGGCGCCGACCGGCCACACCATGCGCTCCGGTGGGGTGATGTCGAGGACCGGTACCGCCATCCGGGTGCTGGTGGCCCGCACGAGCGCGGCGTGTTCGGCCGGTAGGAGCAGTTCCGCGTGGGTGTCGACGTGGGTGCGGGCGGCGGGGCTGACGTGCCGGGGCAGGGCGAAGACCCGGCGGGTGGGGTCGGCGCCGGACCGCCGCGCGTACTCGGCGCTGGTGCAGTCGAGGTAGAAGGTCCAGTCGCAGCCGCCGGGTACCGGGGCGAGGTTGAACTGCACGCCTGGGCAGGGCTGCAGCCGCAGGAAGTCCCGCAGCCCGGCAGGTGGGGTGATCTCGGCGAGGCCGCGGTGGGCGACGTAGCCGGCGTAGCGCAGTCTCCGGTGTGGATCCAGTAGCCGGCGTCCGGTGGAGGAGCGGCCGTCGGCGAACACGACCAGGTCGGCGGCTGCGGTGTGGCCGTCGCGGAACCGCAGCACCGGCTGGCCGGCCCGCTCGGTCAGGGCGGTGACCTTCATGCCGGTGTGCAGGACGCCGGCGGGTAGGCGGCGGGTCAGCGCGTGGTGCAGCAGCGTCCAGGTGGTGTTGCGGCCCGGGTAGGTGCGTCGGATGGTCTCGGCCGGGTGGCGGTCACGGATGCTCATCTCGACGATGGCCTCGGAGTCGTGGGCGACGAACTCGCGCTGGTCGATGCCGAGGCGGTCGAGCACGTCGAGGGCGGGACGTTCCAGGCCGATGAGGCCGCCGCCCAGGGGCGCGGACGCCGGCGCGGCCTCGAAGACGGTGACGGCGTCGAATCCGGCCTGAAGCAACAGCAGCGCGGTGATCGGGCCGGTGAGGCTGCCGCCGACGACGGCGATGGTGGGCTGCCGGTCGGAGGCCGGCCTGACAGGTGGTGTCATGAGGGGTTCCCCTTCGGTAGGGCGGGCGGGAACCCGGGCACGGCCGTGCCCGGGTGTGCGCGAGTGCGCGGGTGGCCGGGCATCGGCCGGGTCGTGCGGTGACGAACCGTGTCAGCGGCGGTGGGCCGCCGGTTGCGGTTCGGCGAAGACGGTGCGGCGGTGCGATGGAGGCCGCCAGGTGACGTCGGCAGCGCGACGGCGTCGTGCGGGCAGCGGGTCGGGCGCAGGAGTCCGCCAATCCGGTCGTTTAACGGCCAGGCGTGGTGGACAGCGGCCGCACGGGAAGGGGCCGCCGCGCACGCCGCAGCGCCTCAGTGGAGACCGGGGTCAGGGGCGGTCGCGTCCGGTGAGGTCGGCGTGGTGTGGCCCGCCGTACGCCGGTTGGCGGCGATGACCGTTCAGGTGGGCAGTCGGGTGAGACCGCGGCGACCACCGTGGTCCGGGTGGCGTGGCTGTCGGCGGTGACCCGGACCCGCAGGATCTACTTGCCGCTAGGGGGTTCCTGGTCAGCTCGTGGCTGTCGTGGCCGCCCTGGCGGTGCACCTCGTCGACGATCACCGGTCTCGCGGGCTGGTGGCGGGTGCGGTCGCTGTGGTGAGGGTCCATGGCCACTGGTAGGCGCCGACGGCGTAGCAGCCGTTGGCGTCCGGCGCGACCCGGTCGTGCTCGATCCAGCGGCTGCCCAGGCCGTGGTCGTGTTCCCACTCGACGGTGACCTCGTCGCCGTCGAACCGCAGGCGGGGATGCTCACCAGGCATGTCACCGGGGTGCAGGGCGTCGAGGTGGGCGGCCATGCGCCGCACTGCGTACCGAGGGAAGCGGCACAGCACGCCGGTGCGGCTCAGGGTGGTGTAGCCGGTGGCGACCATGGCGCGGAAGGTGCCGCCGCCGACGACGTCGCAGGTCACCGTCGCCGGGGTCCAGGTGGCCAGCGGCGGGGTGATGTCGCCGCGGCTGCGGGAGATGCGGTAGCGGTCGTTGGTGTCGTCGCGGGCCGGGTCCGGGTGCAGTCCGAGCCAGGGCAGCTCCTGCTGGCGGGCGTAGCGGAGCAGGTCGAGCAGGTCACGGCGGCCGTCGCGGTGCCCGGTGCGCAGGGGCAGGAAGCCGTGGCCGTCGTCGGCGGGAACCGGGTTGCCGGTGGCGCCGGTGGCGGTGTGGGTCCAGGTCTCGGCGTGGGCGCGGTGGTGGGCGCCGTCGGCGTCGTACCAGTGGGGGACACCGTTGGAGGACAGCCAGTCGCCGTCGGTGTCGTGGGACCAGATGAGTGCGGCCTGCTCCGGCAGGCCGGCCCGGTACTGCTGGCGGGTCGGGCGGTGCGCGCGGGTGGCGGCGGCGTGCTCGGCGAGGGGCAGGACGTCGTCGATGCGGAACCACAGTCGGTGGGACATGGCGGGACACCTCCGCTGGATGGTGGGAAGAGGGAAAGGTCGGCCGTCGTGCTGGCCGGGCTTGTGCGTCGGCCCAACCAGGGGCACCAGGCCGCGCCGACAGGCGGCATGCGGCCACCACGGCCGCTCAAGTCCTGGCGCACGGGCTCTGCGGAGCTGGGTACGAGGGCCGTGCCGAGGGCGGCTACCTGCGGTGGCGGTCTGGACGGCTAGCCGGGCAGGGTGTACGTCACGGCACCGTGGGCCGGGGCCTGCGTCCGTTGCTCGGGGTCGGTGCGACGCCCGGCGGCGGCGCGGGCGATGTGGTCGGGCCGGTCGGGTCCGCCGTCCGATTTCCTCAGGAAGAGGGGATGGGTGGCGGTGTCCGACCGGCTCCGGTCCTGGTGGTGCTACAGGGTGACGGCGATGAGCCGCTGGTGGGCCTCGACGGTGTCGAGGTACCGGTTGGCCTGCTCGAGGTAGGTCACCCGGTGGGTGAGGGCGTCGCTCGCTGGCGCCAGCTTGTGCCCGTCCGGGGTGAGCAGGGCGTCGCCGCACACTGCCGTGCTGGCGCTGTAGTGCTGGTAGGCCATCGGGCCTGCCTGGAACATCTCCAGCTGTCCCACGCTGAGGTAGCCGCTGCCGTGGCTGGCCGCGTTGTGCATCCGCATCGCGTTGACGCGGGGTTGGTGGTGGAAGTCCGCCACGGCCCGCTCACGCGGGTACCGGGCGGGGTCCGCCAGGTGGCGGGCCAGCAGGGTCGGCCACGGGGTGGCCGGGCGGGTGCCGTGCACGACCCGCTGCCACAGTTGGTGGCGGATGCCCGCGCCGACGCCGGCGGCGTGACGCATGGCGGCGAGGTCGAGCAGCTTGGCCGGTCCGCCGGCGCAGTACACCGGGCGTCCCTTGCGGGGCGCGACCAGGTGGCCGCGCTGCCACAGCCACATGGCGGGGCTGGCCCAGAAACGCGGCTGCAGGGTGCCGGACACACCGAAGTGCCGGTCGAGCTGGGTGGCGGTGAGCGCCTGCGACGGCAGACCGTCGGGCAGGCAGACGATCATGGTGCTGATCGTCGCGGTCGGCGTGACCACCGGCCTGGCGGCCGGGGTACCGGCGGTGGGGGTGGGCGTCGGAACGCTCGTGCGGCCCTTGCGGGGCGACACTGTCGGGACGCGGGTGCCGTAGCGGCTCAGGGGAGTCGCGGCACCGTTGGGTGCGGTCATCGGCGGGTTCCTCCTTTGGGCGGGGGCGTGCTGTGGGCACGCGGAAGCGGCCGGCCCACCGAATACATGGGCGGCTCACAGGGGTGCGGCGGGATCGGTGCTGGTGGTGCGGTGCGACCTGGGAGTCGCCGCGCGGCGCGGGCGCCGACCGGCCTAAAGGCGGGTGGGCGGAGCGCACCGTCGGGTGCGGCGGTGGTTCCCGAGGCGGGACCGGACCGGTGGAGCGATATGTGGGTGAAGGTGGTGCCGATGACGGTAGCGGCCGGATCTGTCAGCGCCGCCCGCGCCGACGATCGTCAGTAGTACGGTTGACCTGCGCTGTGAGACATTCCGGCCCGTTGTGAGCCGTCGTCGACGCGAACGTAGTCGGGCTTCCCGACGCTCACAAGTGATCTTGACTGCTGACAGACGCTGCAGGGTGGCCGCGCCAGGTGGATGACGCAAACCTGGGGATCATCGAGGAGGAGTCGTGGGGTCTGCCTGGCGGTGAAAGCCGTTCGCGCGGCCGCTGGCGTTCTCCGTCCGACGGAAGTGCTCGCGGGCCTCGACGTCGAACTGGTCGCGTCCCGCTCCGAATGGATGGTCTGGACGACATCGGAACACGCCTCGTCCGCTCGAAGGCGCGGCCCCGGGACGCTATAACCCACCCGACGGCGCGAGTGACGACCATCACTGAGTTTGCTCGAGATCCTGTGTCACCGGCTGACGTTCCCCTTGTAGCTGGGACTTTTGGGTGGCATCCGAGGGGTCTCTCATCGCCATCATGTAAACATTCTTATCAATTGTCACTCGCTGACAATATCGGGACCAATGCATCTGTTGATCTCTTGGTAGCCTCCACACTCCCGTAACCCAAAGAGACGGAGGGGTAGCCTTGAGTGATGCTCGTCGGATGAAGTGGATCAGTCGCCTCCTCATCTTGGTGGTGGGCGGCGGAATCGCCGCCGGAGGCGCACCAGCGCAAGCAGCCGAATCTGTCGCCGCGGGCCAGAATCCACGGGCCGACAGCCGGCACCAGGCAATCGCCACCATCACCCCCGCTGACCTTCCCCGTACGGAAGTAGGGCGCGGTCAGCAGAGAGTCCGAACTGGTCAGTCATGTACGGCCATCGCGCCGGCCGCTCGCGCCGCTGTCGGTGGCGCGGTGAAATCCTGCGTCGAAACCACACCGCAGGCCGTGAGCCGTAGCGGCTCGGCGGGCACCACCGCTGCCAACGAGGCCTGCGACATCACCATGCCCGGCTACTGGACGTGGACGCGGACCAGCGGCCTGTGCCTGAATGGCATGACGGTCACCTACACCCTGTACAGCGACAGGGGCGCGGTGCTGGGCACCGGCGTCATGAACATCGCCACCAGCATGACCCTCAGCCAGAGCAGCGCCGCGTGGAACGAGTCGGTCACTGTCCGGGTGACCGGCGTGACGGGGCAGGTGAGGAGCCTCGACATCGCCTTCGATGTGGCTTGCACCTCGACCTGCTCCGCGACGACCAACCGACCCTGGCCCGGCTCACGGAATGTCGGTCCTGGCGCTTCGGCGTCCGGCACGGTCACGTACCGAAGCGCCGTGGCCTCCGGGGCGCGGGACACCAACATCCAGACCAAGTACCACATGTATGTCACGACGGCGGGCAGCATCCCTACCACGCCGAACGTCTACTGGGATAGCCCCGTCCAAGCACCGATCCGCTGCGACGCGGAACTCAGCACGCCCGGCTGCGTCATCCCGGAACGGCGGGCGATCCTTGAGTACTCCGTCTCGGATCCGAACCACGGCGAAGCCGCCGCGCTCTACCAGTTCGCCCAGGCGTACCTTCGTGGCTGGGCTCCGCTGAGCCGGACCGACAGCCAGGCCATCGCGGACGCCAACCGGGAGCGCACCTGCGGCGCCGGCAGCAGCGACCCGTTCGTGTACATGCCGGAGTACGTCCCGAACGACTCGTGCGACGAGTTCCCCTTCGCCGGCACCTACGAGGGAGGAACGGACGGCCGGCTGTGCGCGGACATCCTCCCGCTGTACGAGAACGGCCAGTGGGTGCTCTACGAGGCTCGGGCAGACAAGCCGGTGACCTTCAACGAACCGTGCGTACGCGGCCATGTTGACGTAGACGCGAACTCCTCCGCCGGAGGCAAGTACGGTGCCTTCGTGAGGAACCAGCGTGTCCTCGACACCGAGAAGTTCGACGTCCACGCCGTGAGCTGACGAAGACGTGGCAGGGCGGGGGCCCGAAGAAGCCTCCGGCCCCCGCCCTGCCCCCTGGGACAGCGCAGGAGACGTACATGAGTGAAACGACGGCCGGACAGTGGGCCTGGGCCGAAGATCCACGCCTGGTCATGTGGTGTGTGACATTCACCCGGGCCATCACGGCCCCGGAAGTGCTCGCGCGATACGGCGCGGACCCGCGAGTCGCCCGCCTGCTCGACCGCGACGAGGCCAACTCCTTGTACGCCGAGACCGCGCAGGAAGGGTCGATGTTGCGTGCCGGTTCCTTGGGCATGTGGTCGTTCTGTTTCGAGGAGCACGGCATCACCGGCGCCATGTCCGGCACATGTACCGCCCTGTCCGAGGGCACCGAGACCCTCAGCGTCCTGCGTGGCGCCGACGGCATGAACAGCTTCGCCCACTGGCGTGACGGCCGGCGCGTCGAGCGTTTTGAGCCCGGCATGACCTTCACGAAGCCTCAACCACCACACCCCTGGTGGGACGCTGTCGAGGTTCACCTCGCCATACGTCCTTCGCCGCATTCGCGGCTGATGTCGGTCCTGGAGGTGGTTGCGGCACACATCGGTGCCGCGCTCCACTCCCGCACCGTCGAAGGGCCGCTACTCACCGCAGCTCTTGTGACCAGCGGGGAATCTCTCTCGCGAAGCCGCCCGCGTACCACCAGCCGCCGTCCGCCCGGGCGCCTGCTCCCCAGCCCCGCGTCCGTCCCACCTCCGGCTCAGATGGAAGGGCGGACCGAGGAACGCGAATAGGAGCACCCGCTGTCCGGGTCATCACGCGATCGCCCGACGGGGTCGACCTGCTGGGGGTCTAGAGGTCGTCGAAGCGCTGTGGGTTGGTGACCGTGTCGGGTCCGTGGTCGCAGGGCAGCTGGTGCAGGTAGCGCCGGCAGCCGGGTTCGGAGACGAGGGTCCACACTCGGCCGGCGGGATCCGCGTGATGGCCGCTGAGGAAGGCTCGGGAGGTGATCGGGAATCCTCTGCCGGGTGGGCGGCCATCTGCGGGCAACTGCTTGCCTTGCCGCTGCCCTGTCTGGTTCCTATTACCTGCAGACGTTAGGCTCGCGACAGGGGAGGGATAGCGTGCAATTTCGCTGGAGGCTGGCTGGGCTGGTATCCGGCGTGGCCCTATTCGCGACTGGTTGCGGAAGTGATGACAGACCGCCGATCGCCGGTACCTGGGTCATGGCGGAGAACAGCTCGCGGACGATGACAGTACGGGACGATGGTTCGCTGTCGGCCAGCGTGGGCATCTCATGCACCGGCGCCACGAAGAGTCAGGGCGATCGGGCGTACCGGTTCGAGTTCGACTGCGGCATGACTAAGTACTCGTTGGACGGAACGCTGAGCGCCGACGGCACGAACCTCACCATGAAGGACCCGAGCACCGATCAGAATGCGGTCTGGAACAGGAAGTAGGGCGAACGGAGGGCTGTGCCGCAGCCAGCCAAAGTGCCGGCCAGGATAGGTATCCCGTCTCAGCTTCCGTGAGAAGCCTCCCGTTCACCGACCGGCGCCACCGACCGCATCTGCCGTCGGATCGTACGTCCAGCGAGCGATTGTGGTCATGCGGCGCGTGGTGTGCGTCCAGACCCGAGGGGCCGCGTTCGGCGTGTACGGCGACTCATGGCCTACAAAGAAGAAGTCCCTGACGTGTCTCCGCGATCAGCCAAGGTGGTGACATCCTGGGAACCATGAGGTCTATGTGTTCCCTCTACGTGGATGCCGGCTACATGCTTAGTTCCGCAGCTGTCCGAGTGACCGGGACGTCGCTGCGCAGCGGGATTCACGTCGGCTACGCGCCGCTGATCGACGCGCTTGTCAGGCAGGCCGAGAGGATTTCGGAGCTGTCTGTGCTGAGGGTGCACTGGTACGACTCAGCCAAGGACGGCGTGCCCGATCTCCAGCAGCAGCGCATCGGCGAGTTGCCCAAGGTCAAGTTGCGGCTTGGCCGGTTCGGCATGGACGGCCAGCAGAAGGGTGTCGACCTGCGGATCGGGCTTGACCTCGTGACGCACGCGCGCAACGGAGCTGCCGACGTCTTCATCCTCGTCTCGGGCGACGACGATCTGACCGAAGCTGTCGAGGAGGCCCAAGCTCACGGCGTGCAGGTTATCCTGCTCGCCGTTCCCAGTAAGGAGAACAAGCCCCACGGCATCAGCAGGCATCTCATTCGGGCGGCCGACGGAATTGAGATCCTGTCTCCGGAGACTGTTGACCAGACGGTGGCGAAGGTCGAAATGCCGCCGCCATCGGTTTCGCAGCTGGTGGCGGTTGTTCCGCCAGCCGGGAAACCGCAGGTCAGGCCGACGCCCAGGGACCTCGCCGAACTGGGAAGTTCAGCTGCGGTCCGGCCGTCGCCTGTGATCGTCTACAGCGCGACCACCGGCCGCGAGCCACAGGTCACGCCGGGGTATGAGGACCCTGTCGAACTTGCCGAACAGATCGACTCCGTGGTCATGAATGTCCTGACAGCATTCCGCAAGTCTGCCACTGCGGAGGCCCTGGCTGAACTTGAAGATGGGAAGCCATCGATTCCACGCGACATCGACAAGGCGTTGCTGACCGATTTGTCTGATCGCCGTGGTGAATTCGACCTGAGTGAAAACGTGCGGCACAAGCTTCGGGCACAGTTCTGGAAGAAGTATGACGAGGTGCCGTAAGCGGGTTCACTCGCTACCGGAAACGGGGTCATCGAAGCGCTGTGGGTTGGTGACCGTGTCGGGTCCATGGTCGCACGGCAGCTCGTGCAGGTAGCGCCGGTAGCCGGGTTCGGAGACGAGGGTCCACACTCGGCCGGCGGGGTCGGGGCCGTGGACGGCGGTGGCGATCGGGCTGGCGGTTCGTAGTCCGGCGAGCACGCCGAGGAGGCTGGCCTCGCGGCGTGGGCTGGGCACCCAGAACAGCACGGGGTAGCGGGGGCCGAACGTGGTGAGGCGTTCGTAGCCGCGCAGTTTGGCCACGACCCGGGCCAGGTTCTCGGTGTCGTTGTCGTGCTCCAGGAAGAAGCCGGTGGAGGTATCGCCGACGGTCCATACGCCGTGCCCATCCGGCCGGATGCCCGCCTGGGCGTAGACGGTGGTGGCGTGCTGTTCGGACCACCAGCGCGACAACAGGGCACCGCCGGTGCGGCGGGCGGTGGCGATCAGGTCGGTGAAGAACTGGTTGACGCCGAGCAGGTGGTTGACCTGGCCGCTGGCGGCGATCCGCTTGGCGCGCTCCAGGGAACTGCGCGGCGGCTTACCGCCGCTGCCGGTCGGATCGTGGTAGGCGTTGGGGTGGAGTTGCAGCCCGACAGGGCCGAGGGTGTAGAGCAGCGACCCGTAGCGGCCGGTGTGGCTGCTGCGGCCGAAGCGGTACAGCACGTCGAGGCGGTGCAGGATCGTGAGCCGGCGTTGGGCGGTGCGGCGGTTGTCGAAGAAGGCGTTGGTGATCTGGTCGGTGGACAGCAGGTAGTGCTCGGCCAGCAGGGCCAGCAGGGCGTGGTCGCGGGGGACGATGCGACCGAAGACCGCGAGCGGGTCCGGTTTGCTGGAGGCGGAGGGAACACGGGAGTACACGACGGTTGCTCCTAGGCAGGATGAGGTTCCCCTCCCGATCGGGAGGGGTGTCTGGCGAGGGAGAGGTCGGTGCGGAGGGACTGTCAGGGGGTGTGTGCGGCACTGACAGCCCAGGTCAGCACCGTGGTGGAGGTGCTCGCCTGTGATGGAAGACGAGCCCGGTGGCGAGCCGGTGCGCGACCCTGATGACGCCACCACGCTGGCGGGAACAGTCAGGGGCGGCCGGACTTCGGGCGGGCACGCCGCTGGTCGGGTGTTCGGCTGAGTCGCTCGACGAGTTCGTCGACGGCGCTGGTGTCCTGGGCGGGCACCGCCGCGGCGGCGGCCTGCCGGATCGCGGTCGCCTCACCGACGACCGGCCTCGGCGGCCGGGTCCGCATGGTGAACGCCGGGGTTTGGCGGCCGTCGACGAGCAGGCGCGCGGCGGCGGTGTACGCGTCGAGGTGGGCGAGGTCGTGCTCGCCGAGTTCGGGCAGGGTGTGCCGGGCGAGCTGCCGGGCGTCCTCCGGCGCGACCGTGAAGTACACCTTGTTGCGTGCGTTCGCCGACGCGGCGGCGAGCAGGTCTCGGGGAAACTGGGCGAGGTCCTGGTGGGCGAGGACGAGGGACAGCCGGTACTTGCGGGCTTCGGCGAGCATCGTGTCCAGCGAGTTGGCCAGGGTGAGGAAGTTCTGCGCCTCGTCGATGATGAGGCTCGCATCGCGGCGCCGCTCGGGTGGGATTCCGGCGCGGGCGGTGGCGGCCTGCCACACCTGGGCGAGGACGAGGGAGCCGAGCAGCCGGCTGGTGTCCTCCCCGAGCACCCCCTTCGGGATGCGGACGAGCAGCACCCCGCCGTCGAGCACGCGCCCCATGTCGAAGCTCGACTTCGGATACCGCATGGTGCGTTTGACGAAGTCCCGCAGCAGGAAGGCCCGCAGGCGGGCGAGGACCGGGCCGATGACCTGGGAGCGGAGGCTGTCGTTGAGGCTGTCGTACCACTGCCAGAAGCCGCTGAGCCCGGCCGGGTCGTCGAGGTCCACGGTCATCGCGGACCGGAACTGCGGGCTGTTGAGCAGTGGGGGAATGTGCTGCAGGGTCACGTTGTGGTGGCGCAGCAGGGTCAGGCAGGCCACCCGCATGACGTCGTCCATCCTCGGCCCCCACGCTTTGGCGAAGATGTTCCCGAAGATCGACACGAGGTTGTCGACGACCAGGTCAGGATCGTCGCCCTCGAGCGGGTTCAACGTTGGCGGATTCTCCTGGTCGGGATCGAACAGGACGACGCGGTCGGCGACGGTGGCGGGGAGCCGGTCGAGGATGTCCAGGACGAGGTCCCCGTGCGGGTCGATGACGACAGTGCCCCGGCCGGCTTTGATGTCGTCGAGGGCCATGTTGACCAGCAGGGTGGTCTTGCCCGTTCCGGTGGAGCCGATCACATGCAGGTGATACCTCGCGTCCGGCACCGACAGCCCGACGCCGTGGCCGCCGATCTCGGCGTCGCCGAGCACTTTCACCCCGCGCCCGCCGGTGGGGACGGCGACCGGCGCCGGCATGGAGGCGGCCCGCGCCCGGTCCAGGCCAGGCACGGCCAGGTCACGCGGCAGCGCCGCGAGGGCCGCGAGTTCCGGGGTGCTGGTGAGGAACCCCGGCCCGAGCCGCCGGCCGGCGAGGACGGCCACCGGCGTTCGCATGCGGGTGCGGTGGGTGAGCCGGTTACGTCCGGTGTGGATGGCGAAGGCCGAGGCGAGAGTGTCGGCGATGCCCCGCAGCCGGCCGCGCGGGTCGGCGCCGGTCCGGCGGCTGGTGGTGGCGACCGCGTACCGGATCCCGGTCTGCCACAGCGGGTGCGCGGTCTTGTCGAGGATCGCCCGCACGTCCCGGTCGACGGCGGGATCCCGCCGGGCGACGGGCTTGGTGGTGCGGCTGGTGCCGCCGCTGCCGGGCAGGAACGCCTCCAGCAGCCACAGCAGCGGCGCGGCGGGGTTGACCGCCGGGACGGCGGTCTTGCCGGCCCGCAGCCGCCCGGCCGCCCGGCGGGCGCGGGCCGCCCGCCCTGGGGTGGCCGGGCGGGCGAGGACCTGCACACAGGCGTACTCGCCGGGTTTCAGCTGGGCCCCGGCGGACATCAGCGGGCGCAACGGGTCAGTGTCGTGGTCGGTGGCCAGCGGCAGCCACTCGGGGTGCACGGGCAGCAGGTGCCCTCCAACGGCGGGATACGCGTGCCGGGGGATGGGCGGTGGCGGGTCGGGGTCGGTGGCGGTGGCCGAGCCGGGCCACGCGGCCCGCACCGCCGCCTCGACCGCGCCGGGTGGGACGGTGCCGGGCACCCAGACCGAGATGAGCAGCTGCCGCCCGGACCAGGTGTACTGCCACACCACGTGCGGGGCGCCGACGAACAAGCGCCGCCGCCGTGAAGGGGTCAGTACGCCGGCCAGGTTCGCCCACAGCGCGGCGGCGCTGTGAGGGTCCACCTCGGGCGGCGGCGCGATCGTCACGAGGCGGGCGCCGTGGGCGTGCTGGTGGTGCCGCCAGGTCTCGACCAGGTTATGGGCTGCGATCCCGACGGCGAGCAGGCCGGCGGCGACAGCCGCCAGCCACGGCCGCTGTCCGGCCCACACGGCGACGTCGACCAGGGCATCGCCTGCGCCGGTAGGGGGCGCGATGACGTCGATGCCCGGCCCGACCGTGGGGCTGGGTGCCGACAGGCGCGCGCGGATCAGCGCGCCGACCGGCGGGTTCACAGCTGCTCCTCCTCGTCGTGGTCGGCCAGCTCGGCCGGGGTCGTGGTACAGAGCGCGTGTTCCGTGTCGGAGGAGATCGACTCGAAGCTGGTCCGGTTCGCCCCGGAAATCAACAGGCCGTGGCCGCGGCGGGCGGACAGCAGCAGCCGCCGTTCGCCGCCGGTGAGCCCGAACGCCGAGCCGACGGCGTCAATGGCCTGCGGGGCCTGGCGCAGCAGCACCTGGGTGGCGGCGTTGGACACCACCGCCTGGCCGAGGTCGGTACCGAGTACGTCGGCGGCGTCCTGGGTGATGACGGTCAGCCCGGCGTTGCGTTTGCGAGCCGCTTTCGACATACGGAACAGGAAGCGGGCACCTTCGCCGTCGCGCATCAGCAGCCATGCCTCGTCGACCACCACGAGCCGCCGTCGCGACGGGCGGGTGGGGGCGTCGACGGTACGCCAGATCGAGTCGAGGGCGAGCAGGGAACCGACGGTGCGGAGCTCGTCGGGCAGGTGCCGCAGAGACCAGACGACGAGGTGCCCGGCCGGCGGGTGGGTGGTGGGGCCGTCGAACAAATCGGCGAAGCTGCCCCACACCCACGGTGACAGCCGGGCGGCCAACGTCGCCGCCGCCGGGTCGCCGTCGCCGCGAAGGGTTTCGACCAGGTCGCGGAGCAGCGGCGCGGGCCGGTGGTGTGTGCCCGGGGCGGCGGTGATGCCCGCGGCCCGGTAGACGGCGAGGATGGCCCGGTCCAGCGCCGCGCGTTCGGCCGGTGGCGGCTGCTGCCCGAGCAGCACGGCGATGAGGGTGTGCAGGAACAGCCCGCGGCGGGTCAGCGTGTCCGGGCGCCGGTCGCCGACGGGCAGGTCGAGGGGGTTGATCGTCACGCCGGGCACGCCGAGTCGGACGATGCTGCCGCCGACCGCGTCGGCCAGGCGCGGGTACTCGTCCTCGGGGTCCACGACCGCGACCCGCACGCCCTGGTAGAGGTTGCGCAGGATCTCCAGCTTCACGAAGTACGACTTCCCGGCCCCGGAGCGGGCCAGGACGATGGAGTTGTGGTTCTCCTGCGCCCACCGGTCCCACCACACGACGCCGCCGCTGGCGGGGTTCACGCCGTAGAGGACACCGCCGGCCGCTGGCGGGTCGCCGGGCAGCGGGGCAGGCAAGTCCGGGCTGGACAGCGGGAACGCGGCGGCGAGGGCCTGGGTGTCCATGGTGCGGAGCATCCGCAGCCCGTCGGTGGCGAGGGGCAGGGTGGTGGTCCAGCCGGCCAGGTGCCGCCAGGTCGCCGGTTGGACGTCGAGGAGGGTGGACGCGGCAGCGGCCCTCACCTGCGCGCACGCCTCGACGAGTTCGGCTTCGGTGCGGGCGTGCACGGTCAGGTACAGGCCGACGCGGAACAGCTTCGCCGCACCGCGGGCGAGTCGTTCGGCGAGGTCCGCGGCGTCGTGGGCGGCGGCGTCGACGTAGGGGTCGGCCAGCCTGCCGCGGTCGGCGTCGGCCCGTCTGGACGACTCCAGGCGGGCCTGTTGCTTGCGCAGCCGGTCGGCGGCGACCGGCGCGGGCAGCGGTTCGATGTGCAGTGTGAGGTCGAGGCGGCCGGGCCAGGACAGCAGCGGTTCCAGCCACGCCGGACCGACCTCGGCCGGGTAGCCGGTCACCACCAGGGTCGCGGTGTATCCGTCGCCGACGCGCAGCCAGCGGGGCGTGACCTCGACCGACGCGGGCGCGACCGTCGACGCCACCGACGCCGGCCGCGGCTGCCCGACGTCGCCGGACCGCATTCTTCTGATCATGTCCTCTGTCCTTTCTCGCGGTCGCGGGGTGGGGTGGTAGTGGTGATGACGGCGTCGGGGGCGGCCAGCCCTCCGGGGCGTGGCGGTCGGTACGGGTCGGCGGCGCAGGTGAGGGCGGCGGTGACCGCCGGGCCGTCCAGGACGCGGGGGGTGACGCCGAGGCCGGACAACGCGTGGACGGTGTCCTCGGCGCGCCGCCGCGCGGCGTGCGGCCCGCGTTCACCGGCGGGGGTGCGGGTGGCGATGAGGACCTGCCGGCGCAGCGGATCCCGGCGCTTGGTGAGGTCGGCGAGGAAGTCGGCGTGGTCGGCGCACGCGGCGCCCAGCCGCGGATGCGGCTGGGCGGCAGCGGCGGCGGCGAGGGTCCGGCTGTGGGAGGCCAGGTCGACCGGCTGCGCGGACACGACGATCTGGACCGGGGTCGACAGGCTGTTGAGCCAGCGTCCCCAGCCGTCGATCAACGCCGCCTGCTCCGCCGGTGTGCGCAGCGCCAGGTTCACGGTGGTGGTGCCGACGATCGCCGCCCGCCCGCCGCCGAGGCTGATCTGCCCGTCGTCGTCGATGGCGTCGGCCGGCAACGTCAACGGCGCCGGCAACGCCTGCCGGCCGGTCTTGGGGGCCGCGACCCAGTCCGGCACACCGCCGTCGCCATCGGCGCTGGAGGTGGTGGTCAGCGACCTGGGGGCACGGGTGTGGCGTACCGCGTGCAGCAGCCACACATCCAACGCCAGGCCGTCACGGCGGCCGAGCGCCACCCCGCAGGCCAGCCCGCCGATCACCACCGCGACGCCGGCCAGGACCGGCATCGCCACGACGTCGTGCAGCGCCTGCCACAGGCCGTAGACGACGAGCGCGCCGACGGCGACGATCGCCAGTTGGTGGAACGTCAGCCCGTAGGCGACCTTGTCGGGGGCGTCGACGTCGGCGGGCATCCGTGCCCTGGTCGACGGCTCGTCGAACTCTGTTCGGCTCATCTGATGCTCCTTCGGATGCTGTGGAGGCCGGGAACGGTGCGGGCGAGGTGCTGCACCACGACCACGCGCACGGCCGCGCCGAGGACATGTGCGCCACCTGGGGTCTGGCCCGCCCAGCGGGCCATCAGGGCGGGGATCTTGACGGTGGTCCAGAGCAGGACCACGACGACCAAAAGGTTCAGCGTGCCGCCGGGGTCGACGGGCAGGCCGAACACGGGCAGCAGGGCCGCCGGGTCGAGCAGCATCTGCTCGCCCGCGGTGAGCAGGAACGCCTGCGCGACAGGGATCGCCAGGCATCCGGTGTAGGCGCGCCACCACAGTCGGGCGACGCCGTCGGTGGCCGGCAGCGCGTGGCAGGCCAGCGCCAGCGGCGCGATGGCCGTCATCACCAGCAGCGTCACGAACCGGCCGATCATCTGGAACGCGGTTGTCACGACCAGCACGGTGATGATCAGAACGAGCACCAGGAACAGCAGCGGCACTGTGTGGTCCTGCGCCGCCCGCACATGGCTGTGGATCGCGTCCAGTGCCCCGTCGCCGTCGTAGCCGCCCTCGCCGACCGCCCCGGTGAGGCCGTTGGCGAGGTCGATCAGCTGGGCGCAGAGCAGGTGGGAGAAGTGTGCGGCGGTGAACCCGACGACCAGCCTGGGCAGCAGGTCCTTGACCGTGTACCGGGACCGCTCGTCGCCGCCGGCGACCATGACCAGGACGCCGGCGGCGACGAACGCCAGGACGAAGACGGTGTCCACGATCCACACCGACCGGCCGGTGAGCGACTGCACCTGCGGCATGCCCGTGACCTTCGGGGTGGTCAGCAGGACGCCGGTGATCAGGTCGAAGATCGCGGTGAGGCAGGCCAGCAGCGCCTCGGTCAGCCAGCCCAGAGCCTGGTCGAGGAACCATGCCGGCACGGCTCAGCCCCCGACGATGCCCTGGACGACCTGCAGCAGGACCGGCGCGAGGACGGCCAGACCGTAGCCGACCAGCGCGTTACGCAGGGCGAGCTTGGCCTTCTCCACCTGCGACGGGTCACCACCGGCGGTGGCCCAGTACACGCCCGCCAGGACGAGGAAGAGGCTGGCGATCGCGGCGAGGATGCCCATGATCCAGGCCCGCAGGTTGGCGATCACCACCGGCAGCGAGTTCGCCGCCAGGTACGTCATCTCGCCGGGATCGGCGAGCGCGGCGCGGGGAAGCGCGAGGGTGAGGACGACGCCGGCCAGGGGCACGGCCACGCGACGAGCGAGCCGGCCGGCGCGTCGGGTGCGAGACGTGGGGTGGGGAGTGGGGGACATGGCGATTCACCTCCCGCCACACCCCTCGGGCACGAGTGGTGTGCCGTCGGGGTGTGGCGATTACTCGAAGCGGTCAGGTCGGGCCGCCGCCGGGCGCGGGGACGGGCGAACCGCGTGGTCCCGGGAGGAGCGCGTCCTCCCTCGTGGGTGGGTTGCGATCATCGATGTGGTGTCAGCGCATCAACTGGCGCGGCACCCGAGGCACGCGCGTTCGCGTCGCTTCCCCGTGTCGCCCGGCGACGGACAGGACCGTCGGCCGGTACGGCTCGGTGACGGTCCCGCACCCCCAAACCGGGCCGTGTGATCCCTGACGAACACTTGCCTCGCTGACAACCGACCCCCACGGGCTCACAGGACAGGTCACGGCGCTCGTCGCGGACCCGGGGTGTGATCGGGACGAGAACCCGCACACAGCGGCGGGGGACGGCTACCGGTCAGACCGTGTGAGCGCCGCCCGGGCTCACCGCCCTTGACACGGCAATGCCCGACGGACCGCGACAGAAAGGGCGGTGGCCCGACATCTCGTGACGTCGGGCCACCGCGATCTCGGTGGGAAGGCTCGTCAGGCAGCCGCCGTAGCGCGCTCCACAGTGGTGTCGCGGCGGGCCGTCGCGGCGGCGCGACCGGCCCGCCGCTGGGCGCGGTGCCGCGCCCGTGTCCGCAGCCGCGCCACGGTCTGCGGCGACGCGACCCCGGTCAACAGGCCCTCCGCCAGGGCGTCGGCGAGGCGGCGGTCGATGCGCGATAGCCGCATGCGCAGGGCGTCGACACTGACACCGACCGCGGCGGCGATCGGCTCGATCGACCGGCAGCCGAGCCGCACGTCGATGTAGGCCTGCTCGTCCTGCGCGTCGAGGATGCCGAGGACCACCGCACGGCGGACCAGCAGGTCCGGATGCCCATACGGCACCCCCGGAGTGCGAGAGCCGGCCGCCATGTGCTCGATATCCGCCACCGGCCGGTACTCCCGCTCCCGCAGCCACAGGTCCCGGCCGGCCCGCCACGCCGCCCGGCACAGGCTCGCGTACGGCGCCGGTCTGGCCAGGTCCGCCCGGTCGCGAAGCGCGGTCAGGAAACCGGTCAGGATCTCGGCGTCCACATCGCCGGGATCTCCGTCGTAGCCCTCGCACAGTCGGGCCGCGTACTGCCGCAGCGCCGGCAACGCCATCCCCACCGCCCCCACCACCCACTGCGGGCCGTCGAGCCGGGCACGGCGGATCAGCTCCCGCCACACCTCGTCACGCGCCCCATAGGCGCGGGGATGCCGCAACAACCAGTCCCGTAACACGGACAGCGACATCACCCGCCGCGGCAGGCCGGTGTCGGCGCCGAACCCGGCGCAGTCGAGGACCAACGGCGGATCGGGCTCGCACGTCAGCGCGGCGAAGGCGGTCGCCGCCGCGTCAAGGGCGGAGGTGGGCCAGTCCGAAGCGTCGGACACACTCATGACAGAACTCCTATGACAACGAAAAGACTCGATGCCGCTCGCCAACTGGTGTCACCGGCGACCGGTGCCATCGATTCCGCCACAGGGCCCTCACGAGCCTCTGACAACGCCGTTCAACACCCGGGTTCGTCGTCACCCAAAGCAGGGGCAATGCCATCGACCTGGTGTCGGTGGCGGGGTCTGACAAAGGCGGTCTCACCTGCCCTGTGACACACCGACAGAGGCCCGCGACGACGAGAACCGGCGACGGCGGCGCAACCTCGCGCCCCGACCGGCGACACCGTGCAGATGTCCTCACCGCGGTCATGTCCCCGTACCTGTGACAACCCCGGTCGGTTCACCGCGCCACTGTCACCGCTCACCGACTGCTGGCCGCGCCACCCCGCCGCGAACCTGTGACAGTCCGGCGCCTGGCGGCGGCTCCTGCCGGTCGTCGGGCCGGAGCGGTGACAGCCCGGGCGGGTCTCACAGCGCTGGTCAGGCGCTCTCATCCCGCGTCGACACCCGGGCGTTGCCCGCCACCGGGGTCAGCGTCTGACAGCGCCTCCTGCCAGTGACCCGGCGTCACTGACAGGAGTGGGGACGAACCCGCCCATGCCAGTGACGGCCCACCGGCTGCCGTGGCTGACCACCGTCGCATCCCGTCGAGAAAGCGACCGAACCAGGACAGGTCGGCACCCCGGACGGCGGTGTGAGCGGTTGTGGGCCCGGCGAGTGTTCGCCACGGCTCACAAGCCCCGGTTTGGGGATGTCAGCGCGTCACGGCGCGGCGCGGAGCCGACATCCAGATGAGCGAGCACCCGCCGCACCGCACCCAGCAGGCCGACCGCAACGAGCCGGCCGGCCCCGTACTCATCGACCTGGTCGCCGGAGACCCGCCGGTCCCGATCACGGTCTGGCGCACGGCCCGTACCGGCGCCGAAACCCACGCCAGCCTGCCCACCCGGCTCGCCTACCGCCTCGTGGCCGCCTACAGCCGGCCCGGGGAGGCGGTCGTCGACCTCACCCCCGACCACGCCCTGACCACGACCTGCGCCCGGGGCGGGCGGCGGCACCACCGTGCCTGGTTCACCGACAGCTCCAGCCTGATCGTCGGGCCCTCCACCACCGCCCTCCCGCCGACACCCGAGAACGACCCGGTCACCTCGTCCCGTGAGCCGGACACCGGTGACGGCCAGGACCCGCCCGAGCTGACCGACTGGTTCGGCGACGACCTCACCGACCCCGACCCGTCCGACACCGACCACCCCGCGACCGTCCGGCCGCCCGACGACGCTCCGCTGGACGCGGCCACCAGCCTCGTGGTCGCCTGCTGGCCGCTGCACGAGACGGACACCACCGCCCGGGTGCGGCTCGCCTGGCTGCTCGCCGCCTGCGCGCGGCTGCTACGGCCTGGCGGCTGCCTCGTCCTCGTCGTCGGCGTACCCGCCGGCACCCAGCCCACCCCGGAGGACTTCGGCCCGCTCGTGGCCGCCACCTCCCGCGCGGGGCTGGGCTACCTACAACACATCGTCGCCGTCGAGGCTGACACCGACGGCGACCAGTTCATCTACCACGTCACCGACGAGGAGTTGCTCGCTCTCGTGCAGGCCAGCCCCGAGCAGTGGCGGGTCGCCCACCGTCGGGTCCACGCCGACCTGATGATCTTCACCCAACGTCAGTCACCTGCGCCGCCCGCATCCGGACGGCGCCGCCCTCGGGACGGCGGTGACCGTCGTGCCTGACCCCACCCCCGCGGGACACCGCGACCCACACGACCCCGACACCCACAGCACCGCCGCCGGCGAGGACTACCACGGCCGGCATCGCCCGTACGAGGGCGGACACCGCGCCAACGCCGACGACCTGTCCGTCTGGGCCACCGCCCAGTCCACCGGCCCGGTCCAGCGACGCGGCCGGTACGTGCCCGAGTCGGTCAAACACCCGGCCCGGATGCTGCCGGCGATCGCCGCCCACGCCATCGACGCCTACACCCAGCCCGGCGACCTGGTCCTCGACCCGATGTGCGGCATCGGCACCACCCTGGTCGAGGCGGTCCACGCCGGCCGTGACGCCTTCGGCATCGAATACGAGCCGCGCTGGTCGAACATCGCCGACGCCAACATCCGCCACGCCCACGACCAAGGCGCCACCGGACGCGCGTCAGTCATCCGCGGCGACGCCACCCGCCTGACCACCCTGGTCCCCACCGCCCTCACCGGGCAGGTGGCCCTCGTGGTCACCTCCCCGCCCTACGGGCCCACCGTGCACGGCCTCGTCCGCCCCGGCGCGGACGGGGTGATCAAGTACGACGACCGGTACAACGACGGCGAGGACCGGGGCAACCTCGCCTACCGCGACCTGACCGGCCTCACCGACGGGTTCACCCAGATCCTGGCCGGCTGCGCCACCCTGCTGCGCCCCGGCGGCGTCGTCGTGGTCACCGCCCGCCCGTGGCGCAAACGCGGCGAACTCGTCGACCTGCCCAGCGCCGTCATCGCCGCCGGCCAGCGCGCCGGCCTCATCCCCATCGAACGGTGCGTCGCCCTGCTCGCCGCCGTCCGCGACGGGCAACTCGTCGCCCGACCGTCGTTCTTCCAACTCCAGCAGGTCCGCAAAGCCAGAGCCGGCGGCGTGCCGATGCACCTCATCACCCACGAGGACGTCCTGGTCTTTGCGCTGCCGGAACTGGGGCGAGGCGGGGGCAGCGCAGACCGAACCGGACCGGGAGGCGAGTGATTGACCGCCAACCCGAACCGCGCATCGGATCGCTGTGCACCGGCTACGGCGGCCTCGACATGGCCGTCGAGCTGGTGCTCGGCGGCCGGCTCACCTGGTACGCCGAGGTCGACCGACACGCCCGCACCGTCCTCACCCACCGCTGGCCCGGCGTGCCCAACCTCGGCGACATCCGTACCGTCGACTGGACCCGCGTCGCGCCCGTCGACATCGTTACCGCCGGGTTCCCCTGCCAGGACATCTCCGACGCCGGCAAACGCGCCGGCATCACCGGCCCCCACTCCAGCCTCTGGCACCACATCACCAACGCCCTTCGCCTTCTTCGACCACCGCTCGTATTCGTGGAGAACGTGGCCACCCTCCGCCGACGCGGACTCGACGTCGTCCACGCCGACCTGGCCGCGCTCGGGTACGACACGAGCTGGCTATGCCTACGCGCATCCGACATCGGCGCCCCACATCGACGAGACCGGCTGTTCCTGCTCGCCACCCGTGCCTGAGGTAGGGATGCGGCTGGCGACCCTACCCACGCCCTGCGCCCGTGACGGCAAGGGACCCGGACACCAGCACGGACTGCCCGACGTCATCGAACCCCACGGCACCCGACACGACCTGCTGCCGACGCCACGCGCCAGCGACACCGGCACCCCAGGCCGCCGCGCCGGCACCGGTTTCCGGCCACCACTGTCGCAAGTACTCCTGCCCACCTCGCGGGCCACCGACGGGGAGAAAGGCTGCCCCGGACAACGAGGCTCCCACGGCGACCTCACCCTGCCCTCCGCCGCCGTACGCATCCCACCACGCCGCCTGCCCACGCCACGCGCCTCCGACGCGCGAGGCCCCAGCTACTGCCGTGACCACGAACGTTTGGGGTGTTGGGTCAGGCTGCGCGGGTGGCGGGTTGGCCCCAGCGTTGTTGTCGTTCGCTGCGGATGCGGGCGCGTTCGCGGCGTTGGGCGGCCAGGACGTCGGGGTG